>JBBTXL010000018.1:0-13650 GCA_038062295.1 Patescibacteria group bacterium | reverse complement strand
CCGCATGATATCTTCCTGGAGGATGACCCTCTCCCCGCTACCTCCCTCGCTCACTGTCACAGTATGTTGGACAAAATGGTTGGCTTTGTTCACGAGGGTAGGATGGAGAAAGCATTTCGCTGGCTTGGATTTATTCAAGGCGTTCTCTGGACCAATAGAGTCTACACGCTTTCCGATCTCAAAAACCACAACCGTCCGGAAGAAAGTCGTTATCAAGCCGAAAAATCTTGAATACTCCGCCGCGACGCTTGATATTCGATAATCACGACTACCCAAAATGGGTTGCCATCGTACAATGGCAACCCATTTCTTTTTATCTCATTGTCGCAGATGCGGATAGGTATGGTTGAAGGAACATGCAGCGTATGATACGCTGGGCAATACGAGCGCTAAAAGCATCATGAACACCAGCAAAATACAGGGAATGATTGCCGCTGTTATCGGCATCGTGGTTGCGGTTGCGGCCGGGTGGTTTTTTGTCTACAGCCAAAACCAGGAACAAAACCGCGAGCCCGGGAAATATGATGCGTTCGCGCAGTGCCTGGAAGACAAGGGCGCCGTGTTTTACGGCGCATTTTGGTGCCCGCACTGCCAGAGCCAGAAAAAAATGTTTGGCTCGTCCGAAGCGCTGCTCCCGTATGTGGAATGCTCAACACCCAACGGAAAAAGCCAGACCCAGGAATGCAAGGACAAAAAGATTGAAAATTATCCGACCTGGGAATTTGCGGATGGCAGCCGGATGATGGGCAAAATTGCACTGGAAAAACTGGCCGAAAAAACAGGATGCGAGCTGCCGCAGTAACGCATGTCTGAAACCGTATCGCAGCTGAATTTCCTTTTGTCGCTTGCCACGCTCGGCGCGCAGGTCGTTGTTATCCTACTCATCATCGGCTTATTGCTTCGTGCGCGCTTTATCGCTATGCTTGCGCCGCACGCGCTGTGGCTTTCATTTGCGGCTGCTCTCGGGGCAAGCGCATTAAGCCTCGTGTACTCCAATATCATCGGGTTTGACCCGTGCTCTTTATGCTGGTGGCAGCGCATTTTCATCTACCCGCAGGTCGTGCTATTGGGGCTCGCACTGTGGAGAAAAGATACAAACAGCGCCGTTGTTGACTCAAGTATTGTCCTTTCCGCACTCGGGGCGCTCGTTGCCGCATACCACTATTACGGCCAGATGTTCAATGCGTCCGCGCTTCCCTGCGACGCGGATGGCGCCGTTTCCTGCGCTAAAATATATTTCGTTGAGTTCGGCTTTGTCACCATGCCGCTCATGGCACTCACCGCGTTTGTTCTGCTGCTTGCGCTTCTGTTCGTCCATAAACAAAAACACGCCGCGTAACGCAGCGTGTTTTTTACCCTCTAAGAATTACTCGGTCACCGTCAGTATTCCTTTCATGCCCATTGCGCGGTGCTTGCCGACCGAGCAGTAATACTCAAAGGTTCCGGCTTTGTCCGCGATGAATTCGATCGTTTCCGATTCTCCTACTTTAAGCTGTTTTGTTGCGACACCAAATTCGTCAAGCTTCCAGTCGTGAAACCCCTCGGCGTTCTTGAACACGATCCGCACGCGGTCTCCTTTCTTCACCGCCAGGGTGTTTGGCGCAAACGAAAAGCTGCTGCCCGTGACGATAAATTCTTTCACCGCCGGAGCGGTCGGCATTTGCTGATTCACCGCCGGGGGCATTTGCATGCCGTTTTGCGGAGCCGTGGCCGTTTTGCTCGTGAAAGCCCACACACCCAACGCAACGACAACAATGATAATGACGAAAATAATTCCCTTACTCATAAACTAAAAAAATTAATGATTATTGATTTTGCGGGGGCGCCGGGCGTATCTGAATTGATGCGGCCGTTACGCTTCCGTCCTGATTTGCTGTTCCTGTGACCGCAACCTGCTCCCCCGGTGCAAGATCGCTTGCGGCTCCCGTGACAGTTTTTGCGATCTGTGTTTGCTCACCAAAAAAGACTATCGTTGACCCACCATCGCGCAGTTTGACCGTTACGCTAGTGTCATCCTGTGCAATAACCTCCCCCGTTATAAACCCGCCGCCTGCTGTGGTGCGCATGCCGCGAGTTCCCCCCATCTGCTGGAAACGCGCCTGCCGTTCTTCGGGTGAAAGGTCGCGGAAATTCTGTCCGTTGCCGGGTACAGCACTCTGCGACTTTTTCTGCGCATACTGCATGCCGCCCCCAAATGCACCCGCGCCGACAATCACCATCGCTACGATACCGCCCACTATCATTTTATTCATATATTGTAATAAGTTAATGCTGTAATGTCCATAACCGCCTACTCGTACCGCAATGCTTCAATGGGATTCAAGCGCGACGCGCGGCGGGCCGGATAATACCCAAATACCACGCCGATGCCGGCCGAAACCCCGAATGCCAACAACACCGAAGATGCGGTGACGGTTGTCTGCAAAACGCCCAGATACGTAAACCCCCATGATACGACCCACCCAAGCGCCACACCCGCCACTCCCCCGATGAACGTGAGCGCAACTGCTTCTGCGAGAAATTGCATGCTGATATCGCGCCGCTTCGCTCCGATCGCTTTGCGCAGACCGATCTCTTTCGTGCGTTCCGTTACGGTCGTGAGCATCATATTCATAATACCGATGCCGCCCACCAGGAGCGAAATGCCGGCAACCGCGCCAAGCAAAATGGTGAACGTCTCTGTAATGCTGGACGCCGTCGCGACAATATCCGCCTGATTTAAAACATTGAAGTCAGCAAGCTGCGGATCCGTAATGGTGTGACGGGTAAGCAACAGATCAGTGATCTCCTGTTGAATAGTCGTCATGAATTCCTCGTCCTGCGCCTGTACACTGATGGTACTCACATACGTCTCTCCCGCCAGAAACCGCTGTGCTGAAGAAAGCGGGACAAAGATCGTATCGTCCTGACTGCCAAATCCGGTGCCGCCTTTTTCTTTCGTGATACCAATGACCTTAAACTCGATATTTTTTATGCGAATTGCCTGCCCAATAGCCTCCGCTCCTTCCCCGAACAGGTCATCCCGCGTTGTAGGCCCCAGTACCGCAACCTTAGAAAGACTCTGCACATTCTGGTCGGTAATGAACGATCCCGTTTCCACTTGAACATTCCGAACCTGCGGATATGCCGAAACCGTTCCGACCACCGACGTGTTGGTGTTGGCGCCTTTGGCCGTTACCTGGTATCGCCCGGAAAGTTCCGGCGCGACGGCGCTTGCCAGCACAACCCCTTGTGCAATCGCATCGGCGTCACCCTGCGTAAGCGTGCGCGCCGAACCCCGGCCCGCGCTTACCTGAAACCCCGGCCCGCGCTGCGCGCCTGGCATCACCATGACAAGGTTGGAGCCGATAGCCTGGATGTTTGCTTTAATGGAACTTTGCGCGCCCTGCCCGATCGCCACCATCGCGATAACGGAACTGATACCGATGACGATGCCAAGCATGGTAAGCCCGGAGCGAACCTTGTTTGCGGACAGCGCAACGTATGTTTCCTGGAGTGTGTCGGAAATTCTCATGCGGGTTTTCTGATGACATCGTCAACAAGCATACCGTCTTTCAAAAAAATGATCCGCTCCGCATGCTGTGCCACATCATGCTCGTGCGTGATAAGTATAATAGTCCTCCCCTGTTCCCGGTTGAGTTTCCGAAAGGTGCCAAGCACCACTTCGCCTGTTGCCGAGTCCAGATTGCCCGTCGGCTCGTCGGCCAAAATAAGCGTCGGGTTGTTTACGAGTGCGCGGGCAATGGCAACGCGCTGTATCTGGCCGCCGGACAGTTGATTTGAGAGATGCTCAAAGTGCTCTTCGTCCAGGCCCGCGGCACCAAGCGCGCGCCGTGCACGCGACATACGTTCTTCCCCGTTTACGCCCGCATACAACAACGGCAATGACACGTTGCGCACGACGGTTGCGCGCGGCAAAAGATTGAATGACTGGAACACGAACCCGATCTTGTTCTTGCGGATATCGGCAAGTTCGTCGTCGGAAAACTGTGAAACATCCTTGCCGTCCAGCAAATAGGTGCCGCTGGTAGGCGTGTCGAGCGCCCCCAAAATATGCATGAGCGTTGACTTGCCGGAACCCGACGGCCCCATAATGGCGACATACTCACCGTCCCGAACGGTAAAACTTACCCCTTTGAGCGCCTGAAATGAAACGGCGCCGGTGTCGTATGTTTTGGTGATAGTGCGAACTTCTATCATATCACCGGGTCGTACCCGTGCGGGTCGTGCCTCCCGTGCCCGGCGTGCGTACACCCGCCGCACCAAAAATACTTGGCGCCGTTTGCGTAGCGGTTTGGGTTGTTGTGCCGATCGTACGCGTCACCACTTCATCACCCTCGTTTATGCCGGCGGTGATCTGTGTATGCGTATCACTTGAAATGCCGATCTCCACGCTGCGCCGTTGCGGCGGTACGGCAGAAGGGACACCTTGGTTTCCGTCCTGCGCGGCAAACAACGGTTCATCAAACATTTCCACATAGTGCGCATCGCCCTGCATTTTCACCGCGCCGTTGGGAACCGTCAGCACGTCCTGCCGCATGTCCGTAATGACCGCGGCGCTCACACTCATGCCAGGCTTGACCCGGTCGTCCTGCGTATCAAATCCGATCTTTATATTGTAGGTCACCACGCCTTGCGTCACGGTGCCGATGGCATCCACTTCCGCAACCTGCCCCGTGATGCCTAACCCTTCAATAGCGTCAAATGTCACGGTTGCTTTCTGGCCAACCTGTACGGTTGCCGCATCAATTTCATTGAGCGAAATTTCGGCAAAGCGCTGTTTTGTGATGAGCGTGGCAACGATGGCGCCGGAACCAACGGAATCCATATGCTGAACGTCAACCTTGGCGATGACACCGTCAAACGGCGCACGCACCGCATGGTCTGCGAGTACTTGTTCTGCGCTTACCAGCGCGTCTTCCCGCTGTTGAACGATTATCTTGTGCGCGCGGATATCAAGCTCATCGGCGCCCGCAGTAATTTCCTTAAGCGACAGCTCTCGTTCTCTCACGGAACGCTCGGCACTGATGATCGCCTGTTTTGCATCGTCCACGGAGCGCAGAGCCGAAAAGAGACTCGCCAGCGCATTGTTGACCGTGCCAGTGTAGGTGTTCAATGTCGCGGTGTGCGTTGACACCAGTACAGGGAGCGACGCGCTGTGTTGTGTCTTTTCGTCCACCACAAAATCAATATAATCGTGCGCCGCTTTCACGGTGTCCGTGATCGTTTTCACCGTTTCGTACACATTCCCCGTCAATACCTCGACAGCGGCGCGGTCGGAGCTTCTGTTGACTGATTTGTATTCTTCAAAGCTTGTATCGTACGCGGTGCGCGCTTTCTGATAGAGCGCAAGCAGATCCGCTTTGTATGTAAAAATGCGCAGGTCGTAGGAAACCTGGTTGGCGTACCAGTCGATGTTCTCCTGTCCTGTGTTGATCGTATTGTCAAAAAACATATCCGCAAGACCACCCATGACGGTCGGCAACTCAAGAAATGTGTCGGCAACGGCGCTTAATTCATCCTCGTATGCTTTGGTACGGTCGTCGTTCGCCGCGTGTACCGATTCCTGCGCCTGTGCCAGAGCGTTTTCCGCCTGGAACAGTGTCAGTTCATCGGCAGGCGCAAGCAACTGCTCAAGCTCGAGCCGCGCAGTTTCAAGATCTGTACGCGCGTCGCGCAGAGCCGTTTGGGCGGCGCGGTCGTCTACCTGGACAACCATGGACCCCGCCTTCACGTCCTGTCCATTTGCAACGCGCACTGCGGTAACATCTCCCGATGCTTTTGTTTTGAGTTCAACGGTATTGGAGGCGGACACCTGGCCGCTCCCCGTCACGGAAACAATGACGGTGCCTTTTTCTGCAGCGGCCAGTACATAACGAGTTTGTTCATCCGCCGCGCTCTGCCATGCGGAATACGACCAATACCCGCCGCCCGCAACAGCAAGGATCGCAATGACAACAAGAACCATATGCCGCATCACAAATTTTGTGACAGTTTGCATCATGGGTACTGATAGATACATATCAACGCCACCAATGCATGCCGCGCATGAACGGCGGCGTGGCGGTGGCGGTTTCCGCGCCTGCGGGTAGCGGCGGAACCAGACGGATAAGTTTTGCAACGATCTGGCCGACATCGTTCGGTTCACCGATCACTACGACGGTATCGTCAACATGGATATCCGAAAGTGCGATACTGCCGCGCAAGTGTTTGACAATGGTATCTGCACCCGCAACGATAATTTTTTCAACGTCATCGCGGTCGCGGATGACAATGCTCCCGCTATCCGCTTTGATCACGCGCCCGTACACGCCGGAGGCCATCATGAAATCACGGTCGCGAAAACCGTCGAACAACCCGTGATGCGGCATATCAAAACTCCGTCCGCCGAAATTCTGGTAATACCCTTTTTCCCAACGGTCGGTAAAATACGCTTTCTTAGCGCCGACAATCACTCCTGCTTTGAATGCGGCAAAGACAATGACCAGCGCCATAATAACCATCAGCGCTACACGCACTGCTTTCGAAGGGAATAATGTATTAAAAAACTCCGTCATAGTGATGTTTTGTAAATTGTAATGTTTTCATGTTCCGCGCAAGCCACTGCGCGCACGCGATGAACACAAACGCTGCAGCAAGCAACATGATCACGCTCACAACAGGAATTGATTCAAGCAGCGCGAACAGAAAGCTTTGCCACGAAACTACCATGACCCCGGCATCGGAAACAAACAGGGAAAGGTATTCGCCCGCACCGGACTGCGCAAGTTCCGTCGTCGTTGCGCGGAATGCGAACAGAAACCCGGCTCCGGCGAGCGCAGTGCCAAGAGAAAACATGGCGACCCTCCGGCGAGCGCGATGCTCCTCTTCACGGCGGATACGCTCCACCACAATACCCGCAAGCCCCGACGGAGGCTCGCCTGGCGTGAAATCGGCTGATGTTTTCCGGTTATGGTCCATATGCTCTATGGAAAGAATACGAATACGGAGTGCATGTGGGTGCACTCCTGCAAACTCCCTATTTTTGAAAGGCGGGCTATTGTTGTGCGAGAAGGTTTCGGAGTACCACAAGTGCGCGGCGATGCCACGACTTGACCGTATTGACCGACTTCCCCAGCACCTCGGCGATCTCCCGAAATGTGTGGCCATCGGCATGATACGTAACAACCATGCGTGACAGAAACGGCATTTTTTCTATCGCCGCGGCAAGGGCGCGTCGCTCCTCCTCCAGCACGGCACGCTCATGCGCATCCGGTGCGCCACTTACCATGGTGTCCGTAAGTACATTGCCGCCATCAATTGTGTCGAACGCCGAAAACGGTACCTCTTTTTTCTTTTTGAGCGCATCAAGCGCTGTGTATCGCACAATGGCAAACAGCCATGCCCGGAAACTTTTTTTCTCGTCAAACTGCTTCAAATGTCGCCATGCTTTCACGAAAGAATCCTGCGCAATGTCTGCGGCGATTTCCGCATCGCCCGCATAGCGGTATGCAATGCCGTACACCGCCCTCATGTGCCGCCGGACTAAAAGTTCAAATGCCGCCGCGTCACCCGCGCGGTACTCAACGACCAGTTGTTCGTCGCTTCTATTCATATGGAATAAAGCATGCGCCGCGCGCTCAAAAATGTCAAACCCCACACATGTATTTGCCTTGTGATGCCTGTTTTGATATGGTACAAAGATGCATCCCTCTCCCGGAACGATCATCTCGCTGGAAAACTTTGCGGTGATCCGGCATACACTGGGGAACATTGTCGCCACCAGCGGCGGGTTCGACCCGCTCCATCCCGGACACACGACCTCCATCATGGAAAGCAAACGATATGGCGACACGCTTACCGTCATCGTGAACGGCGACGCGTTCCTGCGCGCCAAAAAAGGAAAACCGTTCCAGGATCTCGCCACGCGCTGCGCCATCGTCAGCGCCATCCGTGGCGTTGACTTCGTCGTTCCCTTTGAAATAGAGAACGACATGACCGTTTCGCGCGCGCTGGAGCTGATACGGCCGCATGTGTTCACGAAAGGCGGCGACCGAATCGACGAACGCACCATCCCCGAGTGGGAAACATGCCAACGGCACGGCATCACCATTGTTTCGGGCGTGGGCTTGCCCAAACAGTGGTCTTCAAGCTGGTTTCTGAAAGAGTGGGAACAGTTCGTGAACACAATGAAAGAATAACGCGGGATTTTAAGATCCCGCGTTATTCTTTCCTGCCGCACGGTACGGAAAAAACCTTGTAAAATAAAGGAAAATAGTTTAGGATACTGCAATGTCATCAGATCAGGCGCCGCTTTAGGGAAGGGTGGCTGAGCGGTTGAAAGCGCGGCTCTCGAAAAGCCGTGGGGGAGCAATCCTCTCGCGAGTTCGAATCTCGCCCCTTCCGCCACCCCTTTCTCATTTCTTCTTATGTACCAACCGTCTTTTGAAACGATCGCTCTTGCGGTCCTTGTCGTCTGCGTTGTTGTCCTTGCCGCGCACCAGGTCATGCTGCACAGGCAACTGCGGCGCATATTCGGGAACGGCGCACACGACGTCGGCGAGGCGATCGACGCCCATATTCGTGCCGTAAAAAAGATGGGGGCTGTCATCAAAAAACAGCACGAGGAAATCACGCAGATACAAACGAATTTTCTCAGCGCCGTACAAAAAGTGCATATGCTTCGCTTCAGTTCTTTTGAAGAAGGCGGTGCGCATCAGAGCTTCTCGATAGCGCTCCTGGACGGCAACGACAACGGAGTCGTGCTGACAAGCCTGCACATGCGCGACAGCGTGCGGTTATACGCAAAACCGGTGGAACGCGGCGTATCCAAGTACCCGCTGTCGCAGGAAGAAGAGAAAACGCTCGCGCACGCGAAGCAAACATCATCATGAGCACAAAAATAAAACAAGCAAACATCAAAACCAACACGGAGGAACGACCGCCGGTGGTTGCCATTTTGGGGCACATCGACCACGGAAAAACGACGCTTCTGGACTATATCCGCAAAACAGATATCGCCGCACGGGAGTCGGGGGGCATCACACAGCATATCGGCGCATATGAGATCATCCATACGACATCCGACGGCCGGACAAAGAAAATAACATTCATAGACACGCCCGGGCACGAAGCATTTTCGCAAATGCGCTCGCGCGGCGCGCGCGTGGCGGACATCGCAATTTTGGTTGTTGCCGCGGACGAGGGAGTCAAGCCCCAAACGCTCGAAGCGCTCGAACATATTCAAAAATCGGGCGCAACGCTTGTGGTCGCGCTCAACAAAATGGACCGTCCCGAGGCAAAGCCGGAACGCGTCAAACAGCAGCTTGCCGAAAAAAGCGTTTTACTTGAAGGATGGGGCGGCACCGTACCCAACCACGAAATTTCCGCAAAAACGGGAAAGGGAGTCGCAGAACTTTTGGACCTTATCCTGCTTGTTTCGGAACTGGAGGAACTTCGCGCAGACCCGACGGCGAGCGCAAGCGGCGTCATTATTGAAGCGCACAAGGACCCCCGCCGCGGGATCACCGCGACGCTCCTTGTTAAAGAAGGAACGATCGCGGTGGGAGACTGCCTGGTTGCGGGCACTGCCGCCGGCAAAGTGAAAAGCATGGCCGACGCGAACGGCGGCGCGCTCGAACAGGCGACGTTTTCCGCTCCCGTTGCCATCACGGGATTTGACGCCCTGCCGGCGGTCGGCGATGCGTTCTCCGTCGTGCCGGACAAGCGGGCGGCGGAAGAAAAGGCGCGCGCGGCATCCCTCGCGCACGTTGTTCCCGCACCAGGCGGCCGGGCACCCGACGGCAAAAAAATACTTGCCGTCATTTTGAAAGCGGACGTCACCGGCACGCGGGAAGCGCTTGAACAGATGATCGCCGGGATCGTCCACGACGAGGTTGTCGTGCAGCTTGTCAAAAGTGACACCGGGGAGGTGAATGAAGGCGACATTGCGCTCGCCAAACAGTTCGGCGCGATGATCGCGGCGTTCAAAACAAAAGTTCCCGGCATGATCGCAAAACTTGCCGCATCTTCAGGCGTGCGCATTCTGGAAGCCGACGTGATCTATGGACTGGTTGACCGCATCAAAGAAGAATGCGCGCAGCTACTGGCGCCCCAGGTAACCCGCACCGATATCGGAACGCTCTCGGTGCTCGCTCTATTCAAAACAAGCCCTACCGGCATGATCGTCGGAGGAAAGGTTACCAAAGGAAAAGCGGAAAAGGGAGTAAAAGCGGACGTGAGGCGCGGCGGGACAACAATATTTGTCGGAAAGATAAGCCAACTCCAACACAACAAAAAGGATGTCAGCGACGTGGAACTGGGACGCGAGTGCGGCATGATGATCACCCCGGTCGGTCCACTCCCTCCCGGCGCAACCATCGCCGTTGGCGACGAACTTACTATGTTTGCCGAGGAAATGCGGCGACAAACCATTGCCTGATACCATGATGTCCGAACGATCACCGCATCGTGTGGAACGCGTCACACAACTTCTCAAGGAAGAAGTGGGAAAATTGGTGTTTGACGCTGTGGAGGACCACAAAGACGCGTTTCTCACCGTGACGCGCATAGAACTCTCGCGAGACCTGGCGCACGCAACGGTCTTTGTTTCGGCGCTTGTAAAAGAAAAGGAGGCGGGGGCGCTTGCGGAACTGAAACGCACGATCGGCACTATCCAGTATGCGCTCAACCGGACGCTCCGCATGCGACCGGTCCCGAAAATAACATTTGCGATCGACAAAGCATATACCGCGGAAACAAAAGTATACGAGATCCTGTCGCGTCATGACGAAACTTCCTGAAACCACCGTCGCGCAGCTGAAAGCCGCGTACGGAAAAATAGCGGCAGCGCGCGACATCGTCCTAGCGACCCATGAAAACCCCGACGCGGACGGCATCGGGGCAATGCTGGCATTCGCCCTCTATCTCAATGCCGCCCGAAAACGGGTTACCGTGTGGGGAAGCGGCATGATCCCCCGCCACCTTTCGTTCCTTCCGGGGTTCCCCCTGCTCACGGAGCGTTTCCCGAAACGCCTGCCTGACCTTGTGGTTGCCTTTGACTACGGGTCACGGGTGCGGTTGCGGCTTGAGAAGGTCGGCGCCGAGCATATTCCTTTGATTGGGTTTGACCACCACCCCCCGGACAACGCACATCATACGGAAGATGAAAACACGCTCGCTCTTGTTGACGTTTCGTTCTCATCTTCTTCCGAAATGGCGTATTATTTTTTTGTGACCAACGATATCGCAATCACACAAGACATGGCGACGTGCCTGTATGCCGGCATTGTGCACGACACGGGAGGGTTTTCCCACAGTAACACGTCACCGCGCACGTTTGCAGCCGCATCAGCGCTCGCAGCGTTGGGTGTTGATATAGAACGCGCCGCAAAGCGCCTGCTCGGATTACCGTCGTATGCCGCCGCTCATGTGGCCGGCCTCGCGCTGTCCCGCATGACGTTGGACAAAGCGACGGGCGTTGCGTATTCTTATCTTGGCCCCGACGACCTTGCCGCAACGGGAACGACCTGGGACGATGCCGACACCATCGTGCACCTCATGAACGATATCAACGCGCCCGAGGTATCATGTATCATTCTGTTCAAAAACAGAGGTACCGGCGTCATCTCCGCAAGCTTTCGCTCCGACGCGGAACGGCGTTTTGACGCGCGGAAGCTTGCGCAAATCTTCGGTGGTGGTGGGCATGTGTACGCCGCGGGCGCAAAGATCGAAGGAGAGCTGCATGAAGTCATCGCTTCCGTGCTCGCCCAAGCAAAGCGGGGATACTTTGCGGTATAATGTGTAGGAAAACGAGCGGCCTGGTAGCCAAGTAGTAAGGCAGGAGTCTGCAAAACTCTTATGCGCGGGTGCAATTCCCGCCCAGGCCTCCAAATACAATGCAAAAAACAGCCGGCACGAAAATATATATTCTCGGAGCATCGGGGTTTTTAGGTCAGAACGCCGTCCGTCATTTTGCGGAATGCGGACACCATGTGTTCACGGAAAGAGTGGATATCACCGATCTTCCTGCGCTCACGAAAACATTTCAAAAAGTACGACCGGATGCGGTGCTCAACTTCGCGGGTGCAAGAACCGAACCGAACATCGACTGGTGCGAAGACCACAAGGAAGAAACCGTCCGGGTCAATGTTACCGGAGCGATAAACGCCGTGACGGCGGCTCTTGCAGCCGGCGCCTATCCGATCCAGATATCATCCGGATGCATATATTCGGGCGGGCCCGAAACGCCGTTTACCGAAGAAGACGAGCCGAACTTTTACGGCAGTTTTTATTCCAGAATGAGGATTGTCCTGCAAAAAGCGATTGCCGAACTCCCGGTGCTGTGCGTGCGCATACGCATGCCTCTCTCATCTGTTCCTCACCCCAGAAACCTTATCAACAAAATGATCTCGTATACAAAGGTTATTTCGGTTCCGAACTCCGTCACGCTCATAGAAGACCTGTTCCCAGCTATGGAAAGACTTATCGCGCTCAAACCGACAGGGATCTTGAACCTCACGAATGATGGCTATAGTGAACATAAAGATATTCTGGAAACGTATAAAAAAGTGGTTGACCTGCGGCATACGTACGAACTGATCTCCATTGCCGAACTTGAACGCGATCTGGTGAAAGCAAAAAGGAGTAACTGCGTCCTATCAACCGAAAAAGCAAAACGGTTGGGGATCAGTATGCCGGCACTTACCGAAAAACGGCTCGGAGCAATCATGGAACAATACAAACATAACCTTAGTTCCTACGTATGAAAGGCATCATCCTTGCAGGCGGGCATGGCACGCGCCTATATCCCCTCACCAAGATCACATCAAAACAGCTGTTGCCGGTATACGACAAGCCGATGATCTTCTACCCGCTTCACACGCTCCTTTCCGCCGGCATCAACGATATTCTCATCATCGTCTCCCCCGACCATCCGGGTGATTTTCTCAAGCTCCTTGGCTCCGGCAGGCAGTTTAACGCGCAATTCACTTATGAGATCCAGGATAGGCCCGAGGGGCTGGCACAGGCGTTTCTCATCGGCGCCGATTTTATCGGGGATGATTCGGTTGCCCTCATGCTGGGAGACAACATTTTTGAAGACGATTTCTCGCGTGCGATACAGCAGTTCCAGTCAGGCGCCCATATTTTTGCAAAGGAAGTGCCGGACCCGGAACGCTTTGGCGTGGTGAAGTTCGACGATAACGGCACCGCAATTCAAATAGTAGAAAAGCCAAAACAGTTTCTTTCTTCCCACGCCATCACCGGATTGTATCTGTATGACCACCGCGTAGTGGAAGCGGCACGGTCTCTCAAACCCTCGGCGCGGGGTGAGCTGGAGATCACCGACCTGCACGAGTGGTATTTACAGCGCGGTGAACTGAAAGTGGACGTTATCACAGGAGAATGGATAGATGCTGGAACATTTGAATCGATGTTTCACGCCACGCAATTCGCCCGTGCGCGCCATTTGAACAACCAGAAGAAGTAAGCTACCATAGGAATGCTCCGGCCGCGGTGGTGAAACTGGCATACACGATCGACTTAAGATCGATTGCCCAAAAGGCGTGTGGGTTCGACTCCCACCCGCGGCACCACAAAGGAAATTGCAAGCTTAAAAGGTTCGCCTCGCTTCGCTCGGCGACTAATTTGTATTCAATTTTGGGGGCAAAA
>JBBTXL010000017.1:0-9473 GCA_038062295.1 Patescibacteria group bacterium | reverse complement strand
CGGAGGTAGATGTTACACTTTCGAATCCACTTACTCTTAAGGATTGTGGTGTGGAAAAACCAATAACAGTGGTTGAGGGGTATATATTTGTGGACAGCAATAAGAATGGTCTTTTTGATAACAACGAAGCTCCGTTTAAGGATGTAATTGTTTTTCCGAGCAAGATCGAGCCTTCAGCAGAGGTCCCTGATGAAACAATGGCAGTACGACCAAACGAAAAAGGATTTTTTAGGATTATCATTCTCAAACCAGGGACCTACCGAATAGGATTCCGTTCCTCAATTTCCACCCCGGTCTATAGTGCGTATGGGAAAGGAACTCAACAGGAATTTATTGCTACGGATGGACAGAAAATAACTAACTATAACATCGCGGTAAGATTTGAGATGTGATATAATCTAAATGCTGAGATGGTTAAGAAGATTTATAACATCGAAGGAATGCATTGCGGGGCGTGTTCCACTGGTATTGGCTCTTTTTATCCAATACCGAAGGGGTGCAATCGGCAAAAGTGACATGGGACGCAAAAAAGGAGAGGTTGAGTACGACGAATCGAAGATAAACGATGATGCTATCATCAAAGTGATCGAAGAAGCGCGTTTCAAGGCGACAGTGATTTCTTAGCACTCACGAGTTCTAGATTTTAAACTCTACAACGTCTCCATCCCGCACGACATATTCTTTTCCCTCCGTGCGCAAGGTTCCTTTTTCTCGCGCGCCGGCGTATGAGCCGGCGGAAAGCAAGTCCTGCCAGTTGATGACTTCGGCGCGGATGAACTTTTTTTCAAAGTCGGTATGAATGGCGGCGGCGGCCCGCGGCGCCCGGGTGTTGCGCGTGACGGTCCATGCGCGGGTTTCGTCCTCGCCGGTGGTGAGGAAGGTAACAAGCCCCAACAGCTCGTAGCTTTTTTTGATAAGCTCGTCGAGCCCCGACCGCTCGGCGATACCAAACTCTTTTTTGTATTCCGCTTGTTCCTGTACCGAGAGCTGTCCCATCTCAAGTTCTATTGCTGCGTCAAGCGTGACAAAAAGATACTGCCGCGTTTGAAAATAATCCATGAGCTTTCGGTAGCGCTCGTCGCCAAGCTCGTCCAGATTTTTCCCGCCGAACTTTTTATTCAGAACGTAGAGGATGGGCTTTACAGTAATGAGGTTCAGTTCTCGCATGAGGGGCAATTCGCTTTCGGCAAACGTAATGGTGTTGGCGAGTGCGCCGCTCTCAAGCGCCGCTTTTATTTTTTCCAGCGTTGCGGTTTCTGCAACCGCCTGTTTCTGACCCGTTTTTGCTTCGCGGGACGTTCGTTCCAGCCGTTTGGTTACGGTCGCCAGGTCGGCATATATCAGTTCCAGGTTGATGATCTCAATGTCGCCAAGCGGGTCCACGCGCTTTTCCACATGCGCGATATTTTCATCTTCAAAAATGCGCACGACCTGCGCAATGGCTTTGGTTTCGCGGATGTGCGACAAAAACTGGTTGCCCAGGCCTTCGCCCTGCGAAGCGCCTTTCACCAGGCCCGCGATGTCCACGAATTCTATCGCGGTCGGCACGATCTTTGCCGAACGGGAAAGCGCGGCGAGCTTGTCCAGGCGCTCGTCGGGGACGGTCACCACGCCCACGTTGGGGTCTATGGTGCAAAACGGATAATTCTGGATATCAACCGGCTTTTTGGTCAGCGCCTGAAACAATGTTGATTTTCCGACATTGGGCAAGCCGACAATGGCGATGGAAAATGACATGGCAGTATCATACTGTTTCTTTGCTCGCAATGGCAAGGAATTTTGGCATATGGTATATTGGATGTACAAAGTACATTATATGGAAAGCACTGAAACGCCGCAGGCGCCGCAACCGGCGCAGGGCGCCCTGGATAATCAACAAAACACTTCCGACCAGAGATGGCGCGTGCCGTTCGTCATTCTTGCGACTGCGCTGTTTGGCGTTTTTATCTACGGATTTTACTGGATATTGACCGCCAGCTCCGGCTCGCCCATCGGCACAGGGTGGTTCGTGTTCAGTTTTGCCGCCGGGCTTTCCATGATCGTGCTACCCTGCACGCTGCCTTTAGCGTTCGTTATCGTGCCGCTTTCGATGGGCAAAGGGTATGTGAAGGGGCTTGCCATCGCGCTTGCGTTCGGGCTTGGCGTTGCGATCACGCTCTCTTTGTACGGCATTTTGGCGGCATTGTTAGGTAAGGCGGTGTTCGGATTTGCGGGCGGCGGCGGCGAGACGATAAAGAACATATTTTACGCGCTTGCAGGTGTTTTTGCCATGGTGTTTGCGCTTGGGGAGCTCGGATTTTTAAAGGTGCGCATGCCAAGCTATATGGGTGCAGCACCTGCGTTCATTCAGAAACGGCAAGACATTGCCAAAGCATTCATGCTCGGGCTCTTTTTGGGCAACATCGGCGTGGGATGCCCGCATCCGGCAACACCGATCATTTTGGGGCAGATCGGTGTAACGGGCGACGTGTTTTACGGGTGGCTGTTGTTCTTCGTGCACGCGATCGGACGCATTATTCCGTTATTGCTGTTGGCGGTGCTTGGTATTTTGGGCATCAACGCGACCAGATCGCTTTTGAAGCACAAAGACAAAATAGCGCGCGCCACCGCATGGGGCATGGTGTTTGTCGGCGCATTCTTGTTCACCCTCGGCTTTTTTGGTCACGCGTGGTGGGTGAACTCGGGGCAGCACACGCTTTTGGAAGAGCTGACGCAGGAACATTTTTTCAATGTTGCGTTTAACGAACAATTCGGCACCCAAGTGGCGCATGTGCACGGCATGGAAACGGGAACCGGCTATTTCGGTTTGCCGTTATGGATGGGGAACTGGGCATTCGTGTTTTTAATGGCCATTCCGTTATGGTGGTACTTGGCGCGGGAACAAAAGCGCGTTTTAGCGCTGCCCGAGGCGGAGCGCGCGGCGCCGTTTGCCGTCTATCACGCAAAGCGATGGTCCGTTCTCTTGCTCACCATGCTTCTTGCGGTGGTGTTCATGTGGGCGATCCCACAGCGGTTTGTGGCGCAGCAGCAGGAGCACATGGAGTCGGAAGCAGCGGGCCACGCCCACGACACGGAGAGCGGAAGCAGCGGTATAACGGGCATGGATGGCATGCATGACGACATGATGCATGAGCACGCGACAACAGCCGACCTTACGAAGCTCCCGCTGCGCACGCCCAAAGACCGTGTCGCGCGGCTGCCATTTGTTGTCCGTGAAGACGGCGTGAAGGAGTTTGCGCTCACCGCCGAGCCGGTTCGTTGGGAATACGAGAAAGGTAAGTCCATGGCGGTGTGGGGATACAACGGCCAAATTCCGGGACCGGAGATTCGGGTTACGGAGGGAGACACGGTGCGCATTATTTTTGCAAATAAGCTGCCCGTTGCCACGACGATCCACTGGCATGGAATGGACGTGCCCAATAGTCAGGACGGCGTGCCGGGCGTCACCCAGCGGCCGATCGGTCCGGGAGAAATGTTCATATATGAGTTTACGGCAAAGCCGGCCGGCACCCGCTTTTATCACACGCACGGCACTTCACATACCGATGAAGCGGAGCAAATGGACATGGGGCTTGCCGGCGCGTTCATTGTTGAGCCAAAAGGGTATGCAAAGCCCGACCGCGAGTACACACTCATGCTGGATGAATGGGAATTGATGAACGGTGAGAACATGGCGGCCCTGGGCGGCATGTCACACGGCGCGGGCGGCCAGCACATGATGAATTACAACATGTTCACCATCAACGGCCGCGCGTTTCCCGATACGGAGCCATTATCGGTGAAAATAGGCGAGCGGGTGTTATTGCGACTCATCAATGCCGGTTCCTCGGCGACGCATCCGATGCACTTGCACGGTTCAAGTTTTACCGTGGTGGCAGTGGACGGCAATCCGATACCGCTTGTCGCGCAGCTCACGCGTGATACCATCGTGCTTGCGCCCGGCGAGCGGTATGATATTGAGTTTGTTGCGCAAAACCCCGGCATGTGGGTATTGCATTGCCACGAACTGCACCATGCGGACATGGGAATGATCGTGCCCGTGGTGTATGTGGAGTAAGTTAAAAATAAAAATTAAACGTCGCGGTGCGACAAAATAAAAATTATGAAAAAAGTTTTCTTTATGAGTGCGGTGTTTGCGTGTTCTTTTGTGTTTACGGCGAGTTTCGCGCTTGCGCACGGAGGCGCGGCGGAAACGGGCAGTCATGGCGCGACCATGATGCAGATGGACGGCATGATGAACGGTATGATGGCAGACTCGCACGTGACGGATTGCGCCACGCTCAATTCG
Source organism: Patescibacteria group bacterium (assembly GCA_038062295.1). Taxonomy (GTDB): domain Bacteria; phylum Patescibacteriota; class Minisyncoccia; order GWC2-36-17; family WO2-46-25; genus JBBTXL01. Next base: position 5,185 of record JBBTXL010000017.1, on the reverse strand, counting down.
GACCAGTTCATGGAAAAGGGAGAGGAACTTATGGGGCGCATGATGGGCGGCGACGCAGAACGGCATGAGCGCATCGAGCAGGCCATGGAGACAGAAAGCCCGGAGTTTCACGACATGATGCATCTGATGATGGGACGTGTTGCAACCTCCTGTTTCACCGACGAGGAACAAGGCCATATTGCACAGCGGCTGGGAGTTTCCGGCGTGACGGGACAAGCGGACCGCAGCAGTCAGTGGCCGGCGGCGTTCATGGGGTTGGTGATCGGGCTCATCGTCGGCATGGTTGCGGTAAAGTTTTTCTTCACCAAGGGCGCGTAAACGCGGTACACTGGCGCATGAAGCCGATCCTCTTGGAAGAAGTTTCTTCACCCGGGTGCCATAGTTGCCGCGCATTTCGTGAGTGGTGGGACACGATGAAGCAGGAATATCCGAATGTCACCATCAAAGAAGTTGATCTGACGACGGATGAGGGGCAAGCCCTGGTGCAAAAGCACATGATATTTGCGTCGCCCGGCATCATTGTGAACGGAGAGCTTTTTTCCACCGGCGGCGTGGACAAAGAAAAATTTCTTGCCAAGATAAAGGAGTTGTCTTAAAGACCCATGATGTACACAAACCTACCGTTCTACGGACCCTTTTTCATTCGCATCGGACTTGCGGCGGTGTTTCTGCTGTTTGGCGCGCAGAAAATGTACGCTGCGTCGCAGGGCAGCGCGGAGATCCAGCTTATTTTGAGCACATCGTTCTATGAGGTGCCGTTCCAGCTTGCGTCTCTTCTGAATTTCGGCATCGGTATTGTGGAGCTTGCGCTCGCGGCGATGTTGTTTTTGGGGTGGTACACCCGCCTTGCTGCGGCCGCGGGAACAGCGCTTATTGTCGTTATTTTCATGTCCATTATCGCAAAATACGGACTGAACTTTGACCCAACCATCTCGCGCGACCTGGGGCTTATCGGCGCATCCGCGGGCCTGTGGTTTTTGGGAGGAGGAAAATGGAGTATAGACAACAAACGAACGGCGTAGGCCGTTCGTTTGTTGTCACGGTTACCTGTTGTCAGTCCGTTACGATCACATGTCCCGTTTGTTCGTAGTGGCCTTCGCCGCAGGGGACGGAACAGTAGAATGGGAAGTCCCCTTTTTTTGCCGCCACGAATTCAACGAGGGTTTCTTGTCTGGGGGACAGTTTCTTGTTGATGCCAAACGCCTCCAGGGCAAACCCGTGGTCGTAGGCATCGTCGTTAAAGATCTTGAGCTTAACGGTGTCGCCCGCTTTTACGGTGATGACATCGGGGTCCCACCGCCATGAGTTCTCATGCACCCGCACGTCTATTTCAACAACATGCCCTGATGCCGCGATAGGGGCGACATCGGCCGGGCGGAAGTACGTCTGATATACGACGCCGACAGCGATGAGGATAACGATAAAAATAACAATAAGGACGAATTTATTCATTATGGTTGCTTGCAAAACAGATTAAGGGTAAAATAAAGGCAGTTATATGGACACGAAACTTGAGCGAAAAATATACAAGGTGCGGGGTATGCACTGCGCGGCGTGCGCGAACCTCATCAATAAGTTTCTCGTTAAACAAAACGGGGTAAAAGAGGCGAGCGCGAACTTCGGCTCCGAAGCGCTGAATGTCGCGTACGACCCTTCCGTTATCACGCCTGAGCAGATGAACACGGTGCTTGGCAAGCTCGGTTACTCGCTCATTATAACAGAAGAAGAAGGAAAAAGTGAAGAGCTCTTTGAACAGGAACGGCAAAAAGAGATCCAAAGTCTCAAGAAACGGACCATCATAAGTTTTGCGTTGGCGTCGCCGATCATTTTGTACTACATGTCGGTGCACATGTTCAACTTAAAGCATATTCATGCGCTGTGCTTTGGCGGCGGCGGGCTGGTGGCGGGGTTTGCGAACGGGTGCGCGGGCGGGATGATCCTTGATCTCAACTGGATATTTTTCGCGATCACCACGCCCATTCAGCTTGGCGTGGGGTGGGTGTTTTATCGCAACGCGTGGACGGCAATGCGCGTGGGGTCCGCTTCCATGGATGTGCTCGTGGTGCTTGGCACGACCACGGCATATCTCATTTCCGTGATCGGCTTCCTTTTTTCGGACATTCCGTTCCTGCGTCAGTACTGGGGCGGGCTTGACCATCCGTTCTGGGAGTCTTCCGCCGCGCTGATCTCGTTTATCATCCTGGGTCGCTATTTTGAAGCGCGTTCCAAAGGCCGCGTGACCTCTGCCATCCGCAAGCTCATGAATCTTGCGCCCAAAACGGCGGTGGTTATCCGTGCGGGCAAAGAAATGGAGGTTCCGGTCAGCGAGATGCAGCTGGACGAGATATTTTTGGTGAAGCCGGGCAGCAATGTGCCGACTGACGGTATTATTTTGGAAGGGAAGTCGTCTCTTGACGAAAAAGTGGTGACGGGAGAATCCATGCCGGTAGGGAAGGATGCGGGTGACGAAGTGATCGGCGCGACGCTCAACACCTACGGGCTTTTGAAGTGCCGTGCGACCAAAGTCGGTAAAGAGACGCTCTTGTTCCAGATCATCAAGATGGTGCGCGAGGCGCAGGCGTCCAAAGCGTCCATTCAGGATGTCGCGGACCGCGTCGCAGAAAAATTCGTGCCGGCTGTTGTGGTATTTGCCATTATTGTGTTCGCGTTTTGGTACTTCATGCTTGGGTACCCCATGGTGTCCGCGCTTATTTTCATGATCGCGGTGCTTGTCATCTCCTGCCCGTGTGCGCTGGGCCTGGCGACGCCAACGGCTTTAATGGTCGGCACGGCGCGCGGCGCGCAGTCGGGCATTCTTATTAAGGGCGGCAAGGCGCTTGAAGGCGCGTACAAGATCACCGCCGTTGCGTTCGATAAAACAGGGACGCTCACCAAGGGCCAACCGGCCGTCACCGATGTGATCGCCGTTTCCGGCGCATCGAAGGAAGAAGTGTTGAAACTGGCGGCGATCGCCGAGCGCGGGTCGGAGCATCCGCTCGCGCAGGCGGTGGTAAAGGCGGCGGCGGGCGACATTCCGGAACCAAAAGACTTCTCCTCTATTTCAGGGCGCGGTATCAAGGCGTCGCACGACGGGAAGGTTATTTTGGTTGGCAATGAACTGCTTATGGCCGAAAATCGCGTTGATGTCGCGCCATACCAAAAGCAATACGAGGACCTCCAAGACCAGGCGAAAACCGCCGTGTTCGTGGCGTACGACGGCACAGCCATCGGCATCGTCGCGCTTGCCGATACTATTAAAGAGTATGCGCCGGAAGCCATTAAAGAACTGCAGCGCATGGGCAAGGAAGTCATTATGATCACCGGCGACAACGAAAAGACGGCCAAAGCCATCGCCAAAAATCTCGGCATTGACACCTATTTTGCAAAAGTGCTGCCGGAGAAAAAAGAGGAGCTTATCGCGGGGTTACAAGCGAAAGGCAAAGTGGTCGCAATGGTGGGAGACGGGATTAATGATTCGCCGGCGCTCGCAAAAGCCGATCTGGGCATCGCGGTTGGGTCCGGCACCGATGTGGCGATAGAAACGGGCGATATCATTCTCATTAAAGACGACCTGCGCGATGTGGTGACGGCGATCGATCTTTCCAAAAAGACCATCCACAAGATTTGGGAGAATTTTTTCTGGGCGTTCGTGTACAATATCGTCGCGATCCCTGTCGCGGCGGGGCTGCATCTTTTTATCACGCAGACCGGTGGCATGCCGGCGGAATGGGTGGTAAGCACGGCGCATTCGCTCGGGGATACGGTCGGCCAGATATTTTTGAACCTTTCACAGTCTTCGTTGCGTCCCGAGATCGCCGGCTTTGCCATGGCATTTTCCTCGGTGTCGGTGGTTGCAAACTCGCTGTTGCTCAACCGATACCGCGAGCCGAAATTTGCAAGAGTAACAAAGTAACTTAAAACTATGGTGAAAAAAACTTATGACATTGACGGCATGCACTGTGGAGCGTGTGCCACGGTGATTGAGCTTTTTTTGGCGAATACGGAAGGCGTCAAATCCGCAAAAGTGGTGTGGGATGCAAAAAAGGGAGAAGTGGAGTACGATGAAACAAAGGTGAAGGACGAAGACATCATCACCACCATCAAAGAAGCCGGTTTTGACGCAAAGGTGGCAGGGTAATGGAAACCATTCTTTTTTCCATTGCGCTTATGGCGGGAGTGAGCGTTGCCCTCGGGCTCACGCTCTTTTTTGTTTTTGTCGTGTATTTGCTGTTGCCAAGCGTTCGCGGCGCGCCGTTTGTGGCAAGCGACGACGAAACGGTGCGCGCCATGGTGGCGCTCGCTGACCTGAAGCCGGGAGAAAAGTCGGTTGACCTGGGGGCGGGGGACGGGAAAATAGTCATCGCATTTGCGCGCGCGGGCGCAGAAGCGCACGGGTACGAAATCAACCCATTTTTGGTATGGCAGGCGCGCCGCACTATCAAAAAAGCAGGCCTTTCCGGCCGCGCGTTCATGCATCGTAGGAGTTTCTGGAAAGAAGATATGGCGCGCTTTGACGTGGTGACTCTTTACGGCATTACCTATATCATGCAGGGTTTGGAAGAAAAGCTCGGGCGCGAGCTCAAAAGCGGCGCGCGCGCCATCTCAAACTATTTTTCGTTCCCCGCTTGGCAGCCGACTCGGAAAGAAGGACGCCTCCTTCTTTATAGAAAGTAAGAGCTTAGAGTTTTGTCACTTTCAGTTTGATGGGGTAGCGCTTGTTTTTAAAAATGGCGGAAACGGTTCTGTTAAGGACCCAGGTCATGGCAAGCAGGAGCAGGAAGTAAAACATGCCCACGGCGGTAAAGGATGGCAGCGCGTCTTTGCCCAAATATCCAAGTATCGCGGCGACAACGCCGATGGTGGTGATGACCTGCAAGGAGGAAATGGTGTTTTTCGTGCTTTTTTGCTGCAGGTCGGAGAATATCTCAAGCGCGGCGGCAAGGTGGCTTTTGGTCATCGCCCACATTTGTTTTAAGTACGCCTGCGTATCCAGGAGCGTTTCAAACTTGAACTGGAACAGCGGCTGGAGGTATTCATCTATCTTTTTCGTGTCGGTGATCTTCTGCCTCGTGCGCACATACGCGTCCATCTGGTCAATACGCGCGCCGATGAGGTTGATGGTCTTTTGATAATCGGCCAGCTCGTTGCGCCGAGCATCTCTTTCCGTTCCCCGCACCTCTCCGCG
>JBBTXL010000016.1:0-3188 GCA_038062295.1 Patescibacteria group bacterium | reverse complement strand
CGGACCTCCGAATGCGGTTTTGGAGACCGCCGGTATACCACTTACCTAAGCTCCCAGCGAGCTACTTCTTAATCTCTTTATGCGCCGTGTGTTTTCGGCAATGCCTGCAGAACTTCAAAAACTCCAGTTTTTTCGTAATCGTTTTTTTGTTCTTGCTCGTCCAGTAGTTGATGTTCTTGCACACCGGACACTGCATTTTGACCAGATTATCTTGTGACATATTCGGACTGTTCTTACTGTTACATTAATGATATGGACATGACCGTCGTGCCTCCATGGAACCGTTGGCCGGAATTGAACCGGCGACCTGCTCTCCCGCTCGGCTTCGCGGGATTGCTGTTCGTACGCCAATCGCTTCGCTCTTGAACAAACAGGGAACTTACCATGGAGTTGCCCCCCCCCTGCCAAGCGCCTGGAGCCGATGATCGGATTTGAACCGATGACCTACTCCTTACCATGGAGTTGCTCTACCAGCTGAGCTACATCGGCGCTAGGCGACTGGCGGGCAGATCTACCGACTGCTTGCCCGTCCGAAGCTCACATGTCGGTTGAGCGGAGGAGGGAGCTACGACAGCATACCGACTGGCACACCCCACACTAAAAACGAGTTGTGCGGCGGGCAGGATTCGAACCTGCGTAGCCACAGGGGCGCTTGATTTACAGTCAAGTGCGATTGACCACTCCGCCACCGCCGCATCGCGCTATAGTACCCGTAAAAAGATGGGCGGGCAAGCGACCTCCTGTTGATTCACCCGCCTAACTTTTGCCCGGGGCCACCCGTCGGGTTCGACCGACAACCTATGTACCCCACCCCTTTAACCGGGAGCCGAGAGCGAGGATCGAACTCGCGACCAACTGTTTACAAAACAGTTGCTCTACCGCTGAGCTATCTCGGCTAAAGGGGCGGGGCTGTCGCAAAACAGTTGTTCCCGATGTGTCTGAATTTTAATGAAATGTAGTCACACATCGCGATCCCGCAATACTGTGCGGGGCTCTACCGCTGAGCGAGGGTGGTAAAAGTTAGGCGGGCAGAAACAGCTGCTCTCTGCACTCGACCACGTTGGCATTGTTACAACTGCGGACGATCGTTCGTTTTCTCTCGCTCTCCGGTACCGGCTGTTGTATCCACTGGCTTTAGCTCCTCCGCTGTACTGCCTTTCCCGTTGACTCCCGCTCCGTCATCGGCCGAGAACCACCGATGCTCCCATTCCATTTTCTGGGATTCCTGGCGCGCTTTTTTTGCACCCGCTTCGATAATATAATACACACGCAACGAAAACATACGGATCTTATTGAGCGCTGCGGCAACATGGCTCAATACGTATATCTTAATGCGCTGGGGCTTCAGGAGGGCAACCGCATTGTACGACATCCGAGCGCAAAACGCAAAAAATGTTTCGCGCGTCGGCAACGACTCCGGAGAGATCTGCACCAATGCAGGAACTCTCCGCATAATGAGATATCCGATGCCAACAAGTGATGCAAAAAACATTACAGCGGAAGCGATGGTAAGCATACAAGAAAAAATATCAGTTATATTTCAAACCGGGCGAATCTGCCGACCTCAATGTTCTCGCCGACTTTCGCGATGGACTCCGTGATGACGTCCGCCACCGACTTTTCCTCATCCTTCACGAAACGCTGCCTCAACAGACAGGTGTCGTCGTAATACTGTGCGAGTTTTCCTTCAACGATCTGTTGTGCGACCTGCTGCGGTTTTTTCAGTTCCGTGACCTGCGCTTCATACAACGAACGTTCCTGGCGCACCACGTCTTCCGGAACGTCTTCGGGTCTCACCCACAACGGCCGGGCCGCGGTGACATGGAGCGCCAGGTCACGGGCGAGCCGCCGGAATTCTTCCGTTTTTGCGACAAAATCCGTCTCACACCGCACTTCCACCAGAACGCCGATCGTTCCGTTCTGATGCACATACGACGCGATAACGCCCGCGCTTGTCGCACGGCCACCGCGCTTGTCCGCAATCACCTTTCCCCGTTTGCGCAAAATGAGCAACGCTTCCTGCTCATTGTCGTTTGCTTCGTCGAGCGCTTTCTTGACGTCATTGATAGACGCCATCGTAGTCTCACGCAACTTTTGAACCTTTGCAATGTCCATACCCCCTAGTGCGTTTCGGTCGTGCCGGCTACTTTTGCTTTTTCTTGTGCACGGCGCATCGCCTGCGCGCAGTAATCCAAAACAACTTTCAAAGACATCATCGAACGATCGTTCGCCGGAATAGGATAATCCACGAGCGAAGGATCGGTATTGGTATCGGAGATCGCGACAATAGGAACATTTTTCGCGCGCGCTTCGCGCACCGCCGAAATGTGCTCCGCAATGTCCACAACGAACAGCGCGTCCGGAATGCGCTTGAGGGTGCCGCGCAGACCACCCATTTTTTGCTCCAGTCTATCCAATTCCTGGTTGAGCACCGCCTGTTCCTTCTTGGAATATTTTTCGAAATTCCCCTGTGCCTTTTGAGCAAGCTGGTCGGCAAAATGCTCCAATCGTTTCTGGATAACGGAAAAATTCGTCAGCGTGCCGCCCAGCCATCGCTCCGTCACATGCGGCATTTCAAGTTCAACGCCGATGTCCCGCACTAACAGTTTTGCGGGAACTTTCGTGCCGACGAACAAAATAACCCCGTTGGCGGCAATAACGCTTTCGAGAAACGCGGCGGCCTCCTCCATCTTTTCCGCCGTTTTGCCGACATTGATGATCTGGATGTTTTGGCGCGTCGTCAAAATATACGGCTTCATCTTGGGATGGCCTTTCGCTTTGCTGTGTCCGACATGTGCGCCCGCATCAAGAAGCTTTTGGAGCATGTCCGTATTCTGTTGTGTAAGCTGTTCCTGTATCATAGAAAAAACAACGCATCAATGATACCACAGGATAAAAACCTTGACAATACCCTGTTGTCATCCGCCTGCATACGTCACAAAAAGCCCTTTGCGGCAATGCCAATGGCAAGAATTCCCAAAAAGTTAAAGACAAACGAAATGGGTATGAGTGTGGCTATTTTTACTTTCGCGAGGCCAAGCATCGCCAGACCGATCTCGTCCGGCAAGGGAGATGCGATAATAAGTGCCCCGACAAACGGCACGAACCACCGAAAAAGCCTTAGATGAAAAACAGAGGCTAACCGTTCGCGCCGAGCCCTGCCGAGCAGCTGTTCGATATCTCTTGAA
>JBBTXL010000015.1:0-4434 GCA_038062295.1 Patescibacteria group bacterium | reverse complement strand
TTCCAATTTATCGAACTGGTGCACACGCAAGATTCCCTTGGTGTCCTTGCCGTAAGAGCCGGCTTCGCGGCGGAACGAAGTGGAAAACGCAACATAGCGTTTCGGCAGTTCTTGTTCGGAGAAAATCTCGCCCGCATGCATCGGACCCACGGACTGCTCCGCCGTCCCCACCAGATACTGCTTGTCTTTCTCAAGATAATATGTTTCGTCCAGGTCCTCGCCGCGGTCCACATACCCCATGCCGCGCATCATTTCCTCATTCACAATAACTGGCGGCACCAACGGCACAAAGCCTTCCTTGCCGAGCGTATCAAACACTAACCGCGCAATGGCAAACTCCAACAACACCGCTTCATTCTTTAAATACGCGAACCGCGAACCGCTCACTTTTGCCGCGCGTTCCATATCCACGAGATCCAACGCTTCCGCAAGCGCAAGATAATCTCTCGGCGCGAAATCAAACTTCGGTTTTTCGCCGACCTCGCGCAGTACCATATTTTCTTTGTCGCTTGCGCCAACCGGAACACTCGGCAATGGTAGGTTCGGGAGCTTGCGCAAAACAGTGTCACGCGTGTTTTCCACTTCCCGCAGAGCGCCTTCTTTCGCGTGTATCTCTTCTTTCAGCTGTTTTGCCTCTTTGATGTTGCGTTCTTCCCCCGCTTTTTTCTGCCGTGCGCGCAAATTTTCCACCTCTTGCATCAGCGCACGCCACTTTCCATCAAACCACAAAAACTCGTCCACCAGTTTTGGGTCGGCGTTCTTTGTCATAATTCCCTTTTTCACCCGCTCCGGGTCGGCGCGAATAAGATTGATATCCAGCATAACAAGATGTAGTGTAGCAGAAATTATCGCTCAAATAAAGACTTGATTTACAGTGGTACCTATGGTACAAGACGAATAAACAAACTGACCAACGGAAAGGAGGTCGCTATGTGCGACAATAAAGAAGCTCTTTCACAACTGCAAAAAGTGATCAAAATCATGGTAAGACACTTTGAATATCCCCCTGAAATTTTCGAACTAGACTACACAATGAGCCTGGATGAACAAATAAAAAAAAATAAAAACACATTCGAAGTTTTCAGAAAGGAGTGGGTACGCACCTATAACGAACTAAGAACATTATTATCTGAAGTGGAAACGATGCTTTCCTCAAAATGACAGAAAAAACGCCGCGGGCAGAACCTGCGGCGTTTCTATTTCTTGGGGCGCATTGTCGGGAAGAGCATCACTTCGCGAATAGCATGCGAGCCGGTCAAAAGCGCCACGAATCGCTCAATGCCGACCGCAAGTCCGGTGGCGGGGGGCATGCCATATTCCAGTGCTTCAATAAAATCTTTGTCCGTTGGCTGCGCTTCTTCATCGCCTCGCTTGCGGTTTTTTTCCTGCACCTTAAAACGCTCCCCCTGTTCCTGCGGGTCGTTGAGCTCCGAATAGCCGTGTACAACCTCCATGCCTCCAACGATGAGCTGGAAGCGCGCCGCCTTGTTTGGGTCATTCTTCTTTTGCTTTGCAAGCGGCGACAGTTCAATAGGATGATTCACGATAAACGTCGGTTGGATAAGTTTTGGGCGTACAAACTCTTTGTATATTGCATCGGCAATCTTTCCTTTGTCCGCACCTTTGGGCACCGCCACTTTCAATCTCTTTGCTTCTTTCACCATCTTGGCGAGGGTTGATGTGTCATAGTCAATGCCGGCGTGCCGCTTCAGTAATTCCGTAAAATCGGCAACGGGAAATTCACTGTGAAAGTCCATGATCGCTCCATCCCGTTCAACCTGCAGATGGGCATTTGGCAATGCCTGCTTGATGACGCTTCGCACCAAACGCTCGGTCAGCATCATAAAATCATGGCAGTTTTGGTACGCTGCGTAGCACTCCATCGTGGTAAAATCTGGGTTGTGGGTCGCATCCATCCCCTCGTTGCGAAAACACCGTCCGATTTCGTACACCTTTTCGTAGCCGCCGACCAGCAGTTCTTTCAGATACAGTTCCGGAGCAACCCGCAGATACAGATCCATTTTTAAGGCGTTCAAGCGCGTCTTGAATGGTTTCGCAAGTGCGCCGCCCGGAATGGTTTGCAAAATAGGGGTTTCCACTTCCATAAACTCTTCCCCTTCCAGGAAGTCGCGCAGTGCTTTGACAATGCGCGAGCGGAGCATGAATTTCTGCTTTACTTCGTCATTCATCAGCAAGTCCAAATACCGCTTGCGGTAGCGTTCTTCCACATCCTGTAACCCATGCCACTTTTCCGGCAACGGCAGAACCGCTTTCGATAAGATCGCAAAGTCATATACCTCTTGCGTCTGCTCGCCGCGGCGCGTGATAAAGAATGGGCCGCTCGTTTCTACAAAGTCGCCGACATCAATACAGGAAAGAAAAAGTGCGTATGCATCAACGCCCAGCACATCCTGTTTGAAATATACTTGGATAGAGGTACATCCGTCCGCAATGGTCGCGAACGTGGAACCGCCGTGCTCGCGCTTTGCCATCACACGCCCCGCAACCCACAGCCGCTTCTGACTTACCACCAGCTCGTCAAACCGTTTTTTCACCTCCGCGACAGAAACTTCCCGCCGCGACGTTTCGGGGTATGGGTCAGTGTTTTTCTGCCGGAGCACTGCTATCTTTTTTGCTTTAACCTTCCTGATCGCCTGCAGGTTTGTCGCCATTCACACACTATAGCAAAAACAGCGCCGCTACTCAATGCGCCGGCCATTGACCGCCCTGTTGTTCGTTTTCTTTTTGAGGTCCTCCGCGCGAAAACGGATCGCGAGACGAAACAGTTTTTCATACTCTCGCGCCGAGTTTTCCCATGAAAAGTCCTTCATCATAACGTTCTGCATCAGTTTTCTCCAGCCCGTCGGGTGCTGCCAGCTTACAAATGCTTCCGTCAGTGCGATCAGCAGAGCGTTTGGATCAAAGTCGTCGAACAAAAATCCTGTTCCCGTTCTTGTTTCGGGAGCGTATGGCACAATGCTGTCGGCAAGGCCGCCAACGCGGCGCGCAACCGGCACAGTACCAAAACGCATAGCTTCCATCTGTGTCAGGCCGCAAGGTTCAAAATAAGAGGGAATGAGCGCAACATCGGCACCGCCGTACAGCTCATGGGGAAGCGTTTCGCTGAACTGCAGATGTGCGCGCGCTTGCGTGGGATATTTCTTTTCAAGTTCCTGAAAAAACTCCATGATCTCCGTCTCCCCCGTTCCGACAACGATAAGCTGCGCGCCGGTTGCTTTGAAAAATTGGTCAATAACCGGTTCAAGAAGCGAAAAACCTTTTTGTTTCGTGAAGCGTGAAACGATGACCATCAGAAACGCCCGCTTGTTCTTGGGCAATCCGAAACGCTCCTGGATCGCGAGCTTGTTTTCGACACGGACATCAACCGTCCGTGTCGAAAAGTTCTTTGCCAAACTTGTATCCATTGAAGGATCGTTTGTCTCATAGTCAATGCCGTTTAAAATCCCGTACAGGCGCTCGCGGCGCTCGCGCAAGAGTGCTTCCAGTCCTTCGCCGAATTCCTCGGTGAGAAGCTCTTTTGCGTGGGTTTGGGAAACCGTATTGATAACATCGGCATACAGCATCGCGCGGCGTACGCTGTTGACAACCCCCATACGATCGCTGAAAAAGTCCGGCATGTCACCGACACCGTCGTCGCGCTCGCTTTCGGGGATAAATTTGTGATGCACTTTCATACCCTGATTCCCAAGGTTATGAATAGAAAACACGGACGCGACCGAAGTAAGCCGCGGATCGTTCTTATACTCCACCCGCAGCATGCTCGCAAGCCACCCGGTGAGCCAGTCGGTACTCACGATGACATCGGGAACCCAGTCGCTTTTTTTCGATAAAAACTCAAGTGCTCCCCGCGAAAGGAGTGCAAAGCGAATGCGGTCGTCCTCGTAGCCATACACATTTGAACGCATTTCGTAGTATTCCTGATTTTCCAGAAAATATGTGTGTACCGGACTCCGCGGCTTATCCGAAGACATATATTCTACGATGTTGCAGATGATGTTTTTTTCCGGATCCTTGGAATCGGTGGGAACCGAGAGACCTTCGTGGGTTCGCTCAAGCGGGAATAATTCCCGGTCGATGGTCGCATAGAGCGGCATAAAAACACGCGCATCGTGCCCGATACCGCACAACGCGCGCGACAGAGAAAACATAACTTCCCCGAGTCCGCCTGCTTTGGCAAACTCGGTTTGTTCCGAGGTGACAAATAATACTTTGATCGCTCTCTTTTTTCCGAAGATTCCCATCTATCGTTAGTGTACCACATACCGGAAATAAAGTCAGGCAACACAAAAACCGTCCCGATATACATGGGGACGGTTTTTGTACGTTCCTGAACTGCTCCGTGCGGGAGCTGGAGGAATCGGACCTCCGAATGCGGTTTTGGAGACCGCCGGTATACCACTTACCTAAGCTCCC
>JBBTXL010000014.1:0-1350 GCA_038062295.1 Patescibacteria group bacterium | reverse complement strand
TATACAACGTCGCAGTGCACGGATTGTTCAGGTACGGCGTGCAGGAGCCGCTGAAAATACCCGTGCTTGCGACGGGATAGCCGGAAACCGAAACCGAAACCGAAGCTCCCACGGCGGATGGTGAGCTTACCGTGACGGGAATGACGATTTCCTGGCCCTGCTCAATACTCCCCGCGCATCCCCCGCACGAGAGCGAAAAGTCAAACGGGCCGTCTACTGTGAGCGTAAATGTCGCCTGTCGGGCGTATGCGCTGCCGGATATTGCGGGCGTTCCGGTGATAGTAATGACATACTGCCCCACGGGAACCAAGGTGGAAGGCGTCACCGTCACTGATTTTTGGCACGAAGCGCTTGCTTCTCCAAGCGTACAGGTGCCACCGGAAAAACTGACCGATATGACCCCTTGGGATCCATCCGATGCAAGTTGAGGACTAAAAGCGGACGGGTTGGATGTTGAACTAAACCCGACAAAGTTCACCTGTTCCGTCCCCGCCCACAGCCCGCCGTATGTTCCCGTCGTTTGTCGTGTCACACTATTGCCCTGAAACGCCGGGCCGGACATATTGGACAGTGAAAAAGCAAGCGGGGTTCGCACGCGGAGCGCGAACGCAACTGTGTGCGCGGTACCGGACTGATCGGTGACGCCGGTAAACGTGACGGTCGGGTTTCCCGTCGCCGCGCTTGCCGCCGCGGAAATGGTAAATGATGCGCACGTCACCCATACCCCGGTGGTCATCGTTGAACACAAAACAGGTTCCGGCGCGACAACAACGCCGGCAGGTTCGTCAGCCGTAATGAAAACATTTTCAACCGCGCCCGAGTTGCGCATGAGCTCCACGACGGTCTGGATGTTGGAATTGCCCTGATACCCCCGAATAACTTCTCCCGATGTTTGCGACGTCGGCGCCCACCGGAGACTAAAATCCATGGCAGGATCCACCGTCACCGTAAACGACGCGTAGCGCGTGAGCGTCCCGTTGCTTCCCGTCGCGGTTATCGTGTAACTGCCCAGCGCCGCGCTCGACGCGTTCACATTCATGTCCACCACACATGTTCCGGTTGCGGGTGTGCATGATCCGGGAGAGATAGTAGGTCCGCCTCCCGGCGAGCTGTATGAAATAGTGGTTGCGGGGCCCGCAGACCCGTTCGTGACGGTTACGGTCATGGTAAGCAACCCGTTCACCGTTCCTCCTTGCACAATGCTCGCCGATGCCGAACTGGGGGTCAGTGTAAAGTCGTACGGCGTATCTACCTGATAGTAAATCTGTATAAAATCAAGCGTCGGTGTCTGCGCCGTATCCAGCGCCCCCAACCCCACCCGATACTGCACCCATTGGTTCTGCGGGAGCG
>JBBTXL010000013.1:0-3161 GCA_038062295.1 Patescibacteria group bacterium | reverse complement strand
TTGTCTTACCCCGCACCTATGATACAGGCGTCCTCGATCCACACCAATCGATTTTTAAATCCCACGCATGTTTTGGGACAGGTGCGTTTTCCGCCTGGCATTCAGGCGGCTGATTTCGGCGCAGGGACGGGAGATTTTGCGCTTGCGCTTGCCGATATCATTGGTTCTGACGGCGTCATTCATGCAATAGACATTCAGGATGCCGCGCTCAGCTCCGTCCGTTCGCGTGCGCGCATGGCGGGCGTGCGCAACATCGCCGCGGTGCGGGGAAATTTGGAAGTTGCGGGAGCCAGTGGTCTTCCGGATGCGTCGCAGGACGCAGTGCTTTTGACGAATATTCTGTTCCAGTCGCAGCGCAAGGAAGCAATAGTGAAAGAAGCGGCGCGCGTGCTGCGCGTGGGCGGCATGCTGATATTCGTGGACTGGAACAAAGACGTTCCGTTCGGTCCGGACCGGGGGTGGCGGCTTGACCGATTTGCCGCGCGGTCGCTTATCGAGCACGCCGGATTTTTGTTCGAGAGCGATATTGGCGCCGGCGCGTATCATTTTGGCATGACATTTACCAAAACATAATGCGGGTGGTGAAGTACATTATTGCGGGAGCGTTCGTGGTGATGGGATTGTTCTGGTTTTTGGTATGGGCGGGCGTGATCCCCGGTCTCAAAACTTCGAGCGCGACAAGGGTTGCCAAGGGAGCGCTTACCATATGGAGCGTTGACGACAACGCGGCGGTCATGAAAGGAGTCATCGAAGCGTTCTCCGCAAGCAATCCCGGCATCAAAGTTTCGTTCATACCAAAAAACCCCGCAACATACGAAGACGAACTGGTGCGCGCATTTGCCGCGGGGACCGGCCCGGACGTTTTCAGCGTCCACCACACGTGGCCCCTCCGGTACGCCGATATTTTAGCGCCGGCGCCGCGGGCCCTTGCCGCGGAACTTGCGGTTCGGGAACGATTCGTTGACGTGGTTGCGCGGGACTTTTTGCTCGGGGACAATTTGTACGGCGTGCCGCTGTACGTTGATACGCTGGCGTTGTATTACAATACGAATTTATTCAATTCCGCGGGTATCGTGTTGCCGCCGGAAGACTGGGACGCGTTCGTCAAGGATTCGCGCGCGCTCACGCGGCGCACCGCAAACGGCGATATTGAGATCGCCGGCGCGGCGCTGGGTGGCGCGCGCAATGTGGTGAATGCGTCGGACATTCTTGCCATGCTGATGCTCCAGTACGGCGCGCCGATGACAGGCGAGGACGGAAAGAGTGTGCGTTTGCGCAGCGCCGGCGGCACGGCGCCTTCGGAGCAGGCGCTTGCGTTCTATGCGTCGTTCGCGCGCGCAAACGACCCTCATTTCAGCTGGTCAAAGGATTTTTCCGGAACGTCGGAGGACCTGTTTTCGCAGAACAAGGCGGCGATGATGCTCGGGTATTCGGGCGCCCGCGCCCGCATCGTAAAAAAATCTCCCTACGTGCAGTTTGCCGTCGCCCCGCTGCCGCAGGTGCAGGGTGCGGTGTTTCATAAAAATTACGCCGACTACTGGGGGTATGGCGCGTACAAAAGCGGCACCAACAAAGATGCGGCCTGGCAGTTCGTGTCGTTTCTCGCGCAGAGCGGCGTGAGCCGCGCGTACCTTGCCGCAACGGGCCGTCCCGCGGCGCAGCGTACGCTGGTGGTGGAACAGCAACAAAACCCCGCCATGAAAGCGTTCGCCAATCAGTCGCTTACCGCGGTGTCGTGGGCGCAGCCGGATGCGACGGTCGTGCGCGACGTGTTTTTGGAAATGATCGAAGCGCAGATCACCACCGACCAGCCCGTCAAGCAGACCATCCAAAACGGCGAGTCAAAAATTAATGCGCTGGTCAAGAAAACACGATGAAAAGTGTTTCCCCCACACTGCTCCGTGTTCTCTTTTTCCTGCTTGCGGTCAGTGGCGGTTTTTCCGTCTTTGTCGGCGGCGCATCGGCGTACCTTGCACCGCAGCCATGCTCGGGCCCGTACACCGGCGCGGAAACAGGGTATCCCGGATATGGTGATCTGCAATTCGACTGTCCTATCGGAATGGTAGGCCAACCCAACACCGCATCCTACGATTTTAATTGTACGGAATCTCTCACCGGAGCAGATTCGTGCACGGGAGCATTTGGTGGCGCCATCGGTTCTTCTTTTGCATGCGGCACGGCCGGACCGTGGGATTATGGCGGTTCCAACTATCTCTTTTACGGATGCAGCGGGGATGTGATACCGCCCAGCACCGTACCCAATATGGTTGCAACCGGAGTATCAACGAATGCGATCAACATCACCTGGGATCCGGCAACCGATAATGTGGGGGTGTTCTGGTATTCTGTGGAATTTTTAAAAATCGGTGATCTGCCTCTTCGTTTGGGAGTTGTTCCTCATACCGGGGCGTCATCGTACGCCTTCACCGACGGGCCGTCTGCCATATTGCCGGCAATTCTTTTCTCCGGCAGAACGCTTATTCCAAATACTACCTATATGTATCGTGTTACGGCCCATGATGCGCCGTTCCCGACCGAGGGAAACACCAACGCATCGTCCGATTCAGGAACCACACTCCTTGCAAATCCCGACACCACCGCGCCCTCCGTCCCGAGCGGTCTTTCCGCAACACCCGCGTCAACCAGCCAGATCAATCTTTTCTGGAATGCTTCCACTGATCCGACGGTCGGCGGGGCGGTCACTTCCGGTCTCGCGGGGTACCGCGTGTATCGTGATGGCACGTTGATAGCTTCCAATGTGACTACGAATGCATACTCGGATACCGGTTTGTCGCCGTCCACCACATATTCATACACGGTAGATGCGTTTGACGCGATACCGAACTACTCCGCGCAGTCATCTTCAGTTTCGCCGCGAACGCTGGACCCGCAGGACGCCACCGCGCCGAGCGCGCCATCAAATCTGAACGCGACCGCCGCGTCTTCCTCCCGCATTGATCTTTCGTGGTCCGCCTCCACGGACCCGGTTGTTGTGGGAGAGTCAACCTCCGGCCTCGCCGGCTACCGCATCTACCGCAACGGCTCACCAACACCCATCGTGACGGTGGGTGCGGGCGTGACGACCTATTCGGACACCGGCCTTGCGCCCGTAACCACATACACCTACACGGTTGCCGCATTTGACAACGCGGGAACCCAAT
>JBBTXL010000012.1:0-5910 GCA_038062295.1 Patescibacteria group bacterium | reverse complement strand
GTGTAGAACCAAACCCCGAAAGGAGGTAGTGATGGATAAGGCAACCGTTCTTTCAAAACTCAAAGGCAGAAGGTTGGGTCTTTATGACCACCTTCACCCCAAGAAAAAAAGTTTAGTTGCATCTAAGGCTGTGGACATATCAGCTTTTTGTCCAAATGTGCGAGTGCAGGCTGTTCTCATGTATTCGCGAGACACCCTGAGTCCCCTGGTCCAGTTGAACAATATGGAAACGAAGAATGGTGACGTTGGAAGGTGTGTTTGCTTCCACTTTGCGGCCATGGGAGAGGATAATCTTAAGCGTGATACGCAATTTATAATGATTGCACATCAATGGGGCATTCAGCCCCATGAGCTTGCGCGGCTCATTCTTGAAAACGCTCCCGGTTGAATACCTCTTCCTCTTCCTAAAGGCCTCGGTAAAATTTTATCGGGGTCTTTTCTTTGCGGATCAAACATGAAGTAAGTTGCTCAACTAATCCAGTAGTGAGTCCTCGGTTGTTGCGAAGGACTAAAAGTGCAGCATCCGACGGCTTACTACGGGTTGACTCTTGGGCGATGGGTTGATATGCTCATTGCGGTTTTTGGATTGGCCTTTAAAAATTAAAAAAGGAGGTGGAACGTGAAACTGCGAGGCATTGATTTCGGGCCGGTGTGGACCGCATCGGGCACCCTTGGCTTTTACGGCGAAGGGTATCCATATCAACACTTGTTGTATAAAACGCTCGGGTGGTGCGACTTTAGGGGCGTGACACTGGTTGCAAAGACGGTGACGCTGGAACCGAGAAAGGGAAATATGCGGTTGAATAAAGATGGCTCATTACCACTCTGGCCTCTCGTACCCGCTTGTATTGTTGTGCGACCGCGCCATATGGCTGCGCTCAATGCTGTCGGTCTAAGCAATTGTGGTGCTGCTGCGCACATAGGGGATGGACGATGGCAAGATATGGAAAAGCCATACGCGCTCTCATTCATGTCTGTTGCGGAAACGCGGGAAGAACGGATGAACGAATTGAGGAAGTTCGTTGAGTTGGTTTTGACACACCTTCTTCCGAGCCTTCGAGTCCCCATTTGTTTGCAGTTGAATTATTCTTGTCCCAATACGGGGCATGCGGTCGCCGAGCTGGCGCAGGAAGTAGCCGAGGCATTAAGCATTGCCGCGTCGTTGAATATTCCACTGATGCCAAAATTCAACATTTTGTTGCCGGTGGAAGTGGTGCAAAGGATCAGTGAGCACCCTGCGTGCGATGCGATATGCGTTTCCAACACCATTCCGTGGGGTGCGTTGCCGGAGCAAATTGATTGGAAAAAGATTTTCGGAACTGATAAATCTCCGCTTGCGCACCTGGGCGGTGGCGGTTTATCGGGTAAGCCGGTATTCTGGCCGCTGTGGCGATGGTTGGTGCATCTGATGCAAGAGGGAGGTATCACAAAAAAGATACATGCAGGCGGTGGGATTTTAGAACCGCGAGGTGTGTATGAACTTTCGCAAGTTCATGTAGATTCCGTTTTTCTTGGTTCCGTATCGTTTTTGCGTCCCGATCAGGTGCGTCCCATTATTGATTATGCGCATCTGGTGTATGGGTACCAACCGGTAGAAAGGGGGAAGTGATGGAGGTTGAGAGAAATTTGCAGGGAGAAGCGATTAAAATCACTATGCACAGATGGTTTGATGGGCATGTCCATCTCAGACACGGTGATATACTCAGGACGGTTTTGCCTTTCACAGAGGCATACTGTGATCACGCCGTGGCGATGGGGAATCTCAAACGATGGCAGGAGAACGATATTGCCGCGCAATATTATGGACAAGATCCGGGTGTGCGCACTGGCGAGGAAGTGGTGGAGTATGGGCAGAGGATCATACGAGCGCGGAGAAATATTTTTTTTAAGCCGCAGATGACGCTCAAAGCTGATGACGGAACGACACCGCAGGAAATCCACGAAGCAAGGCAGCTCGGTATTATGATCGTAAAAACTTACCCCGTCGGTGTGACAACCAATTCACACGCCGGGGTCAGCAACTTTCGTAAACTTGGTGATGTCTTTGCGGCAATGGAAGAAGAAGGGATGGTCTGGTGTCACCACGGTGAAAAGCCGGGAGAGTTTTGTCTTGAGCGGGAACCAAGATACATGGATACTCTCGAATGGGCCGCAACAAAATTTCCGCGGTTGCGAATGGTTCTTGAACATGTTTCAACCGCCATAGGCGTGCGAACGGTATGCGCACTCCCCGATACGGTAGCAGCGACGGTAACCGTTCAGCATCTTCTGCGTACGCTCGATGACGTGCTTGGCGGCGAACTTGATCCGCATGCTTTTTGCAAACCTTTACTACAAACTCCGCAAGACAGGGAGGCGATACAGGAGGTAGTACGTCACGGAAATCAGAAGTTTTTCTTGGGGACAGATAGCGCGCCGCACAAAAAAATAACGAAAGAATGCGGCCGAGGAAAGCCGGGATCGTTTACCGCCCCCGTGGCGCCATCGCTTCTCCTGGACTTCTTTGAAAGCTTCGGGCATATAGAACGGGTGGAGCCATTCGTTTCACTGTTCTCCATGCAATTCTACAGCATTTCACCGAGCGGGAGGGTAGTGACATTCGTGAAAAAGCCATGGGTGGTCCCGGATGAGTATAACGGCATTGTTCCTTTTATGGCGGGGAAGACCCTGCAATGGCAGATTGCCGATTAATCAAAAAAGCGTCTCGGTGGACAGTTCCATCGGGACGCTTTTTCCTTTTCTTCCGTATTCAAGTGAAGAGCCCCATCATTGTTGATTTTGGGGCTCCTTTTTTCCGTCTCCTGTGATATAGCGACGGTATATTTCCTCCACGAGACTTTTTCGTTCTTGCGGAGGAAGAGTGAGGTAAATCGGGGATTCTTTCAGAGCGTCCTCGATCTCGTCCATGGTGCCCTCCTTCACGGTAAAAGGGTTGCATTCCACTGACTTCACTATTATACAACTTTTCCACAAGAAAAGCAAGAGTTATCCACAGACGAAAAAAGGGCTGATATCTTTTCAATATCAGCCCTTTTTGGTTTCAGCGATTTTTTCAATGAGTAAAACCAACGCCGCGGTCGCTTCTTCTTTGCCGCCCGGCGCAAAGGAGTTTACAAGATATCCGGCAAGCGGAATATGGACTTTTTCTCGTTTTTCGTCAGCTTCTTTCCTGCCCGGATGCGTGGCATAGAACGCTTCACGCATTTCATTCCCGCCTTCGGGAACTATTTTTATTGCTTTGAGCAGGAATTCTTGTGCGAATTCGAGAGCTTTATCTTCCGTAATGGCGCAGATTCCCAAAGACTGTGCCAGGATATCACGCACGATAGTGCGGTCGTACCCATAGTAGTTGCCTGCATGTTCCATCCAGACCGTAAAATCACCCTGTGCTATTTTATGCTCAAATGCTTCGCGCGAGGTGAAGTGGTAGAAAAGATCATCCTCCTCATTTTCACGCCATCCGCGGGTAGTAATGGATTTGATAACTTGTAGGCCGGGAACTGCCCGCAGCACTTCTTTCATAAGTGTTGATTTGCCGGCTTTTGATTTCCCGACCAGCCCTATCACAGGGTGCAGTTTCATGATGCCCTCCTTTCAGTTGAAGTAGTATCGAATCATGCCGCGAAAAAATCCAAAGAAAAACGGAAGTGCGGCAAAGATGAGCAAACAGTATGCCGTTACCCACAGTCCGTTCGCTTTTATGAGCAACTCGACTCTATTCCCCTTTTTTCTTGATTCGCGAGAATGCCGCGTAGCAGTAACGGCACAAAACAGCGATAATCCGATCACAACGGCAATAAGTTCGGCCATACGCAGTCCTCCTTTTGTTGTTAATGTCCTGGTTTCGTTCAAGCTCGGTATATGCTATATTTTGTAACATGTCAATGAAGAAGATTTTAACATTATGTTTCGTCCATGATACTGACGGGCGCATCTTGCTGGGTTTAAAAAAGCGCGGGTTTGGCGCGGGGCGGTGGAACGGGTTTGGCGGTAAGGTAGAAGCGGGAGAAACCATTGAAGACGCGACACGGCGGGAGCTTTCGGAAGAAACAGGCATCACTGCGCACGAGATTGTGCCGCGCGGGATATTGCATTTTGTATATCGGCATACCGACACGACGATGGAAGTGCATTATTTTTCCGTGTACGCGTACGAGGGAGAGCCGCAGGAAACGGAAGAAGTGAAGCCGCAGTGGTTTGCGCCGGACGCATTGCCGTTGGAACAGATGTGGCCGGACGACAAATACTGGATGCCGCTGTATTTGGCAGGTAAGTCATTTGAGGGGGAGTTTATTTTTTCGGACTACGACACCATCGTAGAACATTCACTTCGGGAAGTGTAGAACGGTTACATCTTCGGTTTCCTCGCTTGCGTTACTCGGCCTCGTCGTGAAGATTTTTGAGTCGCTTAACCGCCGTCCAAATCTCCCTCCGTACGGGGGCCCCATG
This sequence comes from Patescibacteria group bacterium, assembly GCA_038062295.1. Taxonomy (GTDB): domain Bacteria; phylum Patescibacteriota; class Minisyncoccia; order GWC2-36-17; family WO2-46-25; genus JBBTXL01. The sequence continues at coordinate 1,461 of JBBTXL010000012.1, read as the reverse complement.
ATTATGGTTCGGCGGGCGCTCCTACAAAATCTTGGTCACGACTCGGCGAGAGTAGCCGCAGCTAAGGAAACCAAAACTACCAACATTTGGCATGAAACAGCTTGTCCAAGAACTCATTGATGCGGGATATTTGAAAACGCCGCGCATTATTACGGCGTTTTTTGCCGTTGACCGGAAGGATTTCGTGCCGGAGGAGGAAAAGGTGCTGGCGTACGAGAACATGGCGCTACCGACGATGTTCGGTCAAACCATCTCGCAGCCTGCGGTTGTTGCTTTTATGCTCGAACTGTTGCAGCCGCAGGAGGGCGATACGGTGATGGACGTCGGTGCCGGGTCGTGCTGGCAGACAGCACTCCTTGCGCATATCGTGGGAAAAAGAGGAAAGGTATTTGCGGTGGAGCGGCTATGCCCGCTGTTGGAATGGGGAAAAAAGAATTTTGCACAGTATGGTTTTGCGAATACCCAGTTTTTTTGCCGGGACGCGACCAAAAGGTTGCCCGAGCATGCGCCATTCGACAAGATAATCGCCGCAGCAGCAGGGGAGCGCATGATAGGAAACTGGCAAAAGCAACTGAACCTTGGTGGCTGTATCGTGATGCCCATTGCGAATAGCATCTGGCTGTATATCAAGAAATCAGAAACCGATTTTGAAAAACACGAGTATCCTGGATTTGCGTTCGTGCCGCTCATCGAAGAACGCACTCAATGAAACCGTACATGAAAAACGCTATAGCGTTTCTCATGTACGGTTTGTAATTCAGTGTTTTCATGTAAGATTGACTTCCAGCGTGCATTCTGGTAGACAATCTATCATCGCTCATTTACAATAAGAGCCATCAGAAAGCGAGGAAACTATGGAACCTTTGGCGCAAGTATTACAGCAACTCAGCGAACCAAAACTGTGCGCATCACAGGAGGTGTATAAGCGATTTGTGACGAGAATTGACGAGGGTGGTCTGACGCGCGATGAAAACCGGGCCAGTCACTACTGCGTGTACTTTTTGCCGTATAATCTAAAAACGCAAGAGGTTTTTATTGTGCATCACAAAAAAGCTGAACAATGGCTTGCTCCCGGAGGGCATATTGACGAAGGAGAAGTTCCTTTACAAACACTGGAACGGGAGATGGGGGAGGAATTGGGGTTTTCCTATAAGTCGCTCGAAGACCCTACGCCATTTCTGTTGACCATTACGCCCATCAGTAATCCAGTGCAACCGTGCAGAAAGCATTTTGACATCTGGTACGGCATACCGACCGATGGCAGCGATTTTCACATTGACCCGCGCGAATTTCACGAGACGCGCTGGCTTTCCGTTCCGAAGGCGCGGCAATTGGTGACTGACCCGCCCAATCTCCAAGCGCTTTACCGGATCAAAGAGTTCTTTTGAAGCCCTGCATATGTGCAGGTTTTCTTACGGGTTTCACGTTATTGGCGGACTTCGGGATGTGGGGATTTTAAAA
>JBBTXL010000011.1:0-8771 GCA_038062295.1 Patescibacteria group bacterium | reverse complement strand
ATCCTTACAAACTTGAGAATGTTGGTGTATTGTGGTTGGGAATAGAAAAATATGAGATTAACAATGAAAACTACCAGTGTTGACACATATATTGCGGGAGCGCCCGCGTGGGCAAAACCAACACTGCGGCAGATGCGGCAGGCGATAAGAACTGCCGCGCCGAAAGCAGAGGAAAAAATCGGCTACGGCATGCCGTACTACAGCTTTCACGGGCGGCTTGCATATTTCGCCGCGTTCAAAAACCATTGCAGTTTTTTCTGGCTTAGCGCATCCGACAAGAAAACATTCGCCAAAGAATGTGCGCCACACAAGGTTGTCGGGAGCACGCTGCACATTCCTATTGGCGCGAAGGTGCCGGTGACGCTGATAAAAAAACTTGTTCGGGCACGGGCAAAAGCGAACCAAGCGCGAAAGAAATAAAGGGATAGACGCCTCTCTTGTGCGGTGGTAGTATGGAAATAATCATATGAAACAAGCACTATCAGCAGTATTTTTTATAGTGGCGGTTATTACCGTGCCGGCATTTGCGTCTGCGGCCGTAGTGAAGTCTGGCGAGAAAGTTGATATAGGGAAGAACGAACGAATAGCCGAGAATATCTATGTCGCGGGTGGGACGCTCACTATTTCGGGAACGATCGACGGCGACTTATTAGCGGTAGGCGGGACGCTTACTATCTCCGGCCCGGTGCGCGATGATGTGGCTGTGGCCGGCGGCACGGTGCATATTGCAAGCGATATCGGTGGCGATGCGCGCGTTGCCGGCGGGAACGTGACAATAGACGGCACCATTGGCGGCGACCTTGCGGTTGCCGGCGGGAACATTGTGATTTTGCCCGACACGGTGATTGCCGGCGACCTGATGGCAGCGGGCGGCAATATTACGAACCAAGGGACGGTGAAAGGAAAAATAAGCATCTTCACCCAGCCGCCGCCGGACAAAGAAAAAATACGCGCAGCTCGGTTTTTGGGTATGGGTATCTGGTGGCTCGCGACAACACTTGCGATGCTTCTTGCCGGCCTGCTGTTGTACTATGTGCTGCGGCCGGGTACACAAGAGGTGGTACGCAAAGCGGTGAACGGGTTTTGGTTTGAAATGCTGCGCGGATTTTTGGTGCTTATTGCGATGCCCGCGGCGCTCGTGATATTGGCTATTACCGTCGTGGGCATTCCGTTTACCATTGCGGGGTTTCTTTTGTACATTCCGCTCCTCATGCTTTCGTGCGTTATGGGCGCGGTTATTTTGGGCGCAACGGTCGCCAAGTACGGATTTAAGAAGCCGGAAGTTTTGACGCCGGGCATCATGTTTGGGGGTATTATCCTGTACCAGATATTAAAACTCATTCCCGTGGTCGGGTGGCTTGTGGTATTCGCCTTTTTCCTTGCGGGCCTTGGCGTTGTGTCGCATGCTCTCTTCCGGCAGACCATTCTCAAGTGGCGCGAATAGCAAAGCAGCATGGTCATTCTCGTCAAACGGGTGTATGAGCGGCCTGCAGCTTCGGATGGCGTGCGCGTACTGGCAGATCGCCTGTGGCCGCGTGGCGTGAGCAAAGCAAAAGCGCATATTGACGCATGGGCAAAGGAGCTTGCGCCTTCCACCACGCTGCGCAAATGGGTACACCAAAACCCTGACAAGCGTTTTGGCGAGTTTGTCCGGAAGTATCGCGTGGAGCTTGCACACAAAAAGAGCATGGCGCGCGGCATTTTGAATGCAAAAAGGCGGCTTACCTTAGTGACGGCGGTAAAAAATCCGGAACGCTCGCACATTCCAGTGTTAGTATCTTTCCTCAAGGGTAGTGTTTCAAAGAGCAAACTCACCATGTGCAGCAGAGGACACCGATTTCTCAAATCGAGTGTTATCCCTGTATGCCCCACGTGTTGGCCAGGGCGTTACAAAAAGAGATCATAACAGTATTATTAATCGCAATGCGTAATAGTATGAAAAAATTTATTGTGTTGTATCATGCATCGGAAAAAGCGGCGGAAAAGATGGCTGCGGCAACTCCCGAGGAAATGCAGAAGGGGATGGAGCCGTGGATGGCGTGGGCGAAAAAGTGTGGTTCGGGTTTGGTGGATATGGGAACCCCGCTGGGAAACGGCCACAAGGTCACCAAGAGCGGGACGATGCCAAGTGGCGCAGGCGTTGTTGGCTATTCTGTGTTGCAGGCGGAAAGTATAGAGGAGGCGGTCAAGATGATGAAAGGACACCCCCATCTTGACTGGGTAGACGGGTGCGAGATCGAAGTGCATGAATCTCTCCCTACGCCGGGGATGTGAGATAAAAATTAAATATGCAGTAGTATGAAAAAGATACATCCGTATCTTCGGTTCAATGACAACAAATGCCGGGAAGCTATGACGTTTTACCAAAGCATCCTCGGCGGAGAACTGACGTTTCAGACCGTGGGGGAGTCTCCCATGGCAAAAGACATGTCGAAAGAGGCGCATGGTAAGATAATGCACGTCTCGCTCGCAACGACAGACGGAGCAGAACTTTTTGCTTCCGACATGATGCGTGATAAAGCGACCATCGGAGATAATATCGTGGTGTCCCTCAACTTAGACAACGAACAAGAGACGAAGGAAATCTTTGCGAAGCTTTCCAATGGCGGAGAAGTTTTTATGCCGCTTGAGGAACAATTCTGGGGAGCGCTCTTTGGCGTGGTGACAGATAAATACGGGATAGAGTGGATGCTCAACTACCAAAAGAAGTAGTTATGCAAAAGGTAACTCCGCATTTGTGGTTCGACAAAGAGGCCATAGAAGCGGCAAAATTCTACGTGTCTGTATTTGGGCTTCATTCAAAAGTAAACAATATCACCCAACTTCATAATACGCCCTCCGGTGACGTGGACGTCGTTTCTTGGTCGCTGTGGGACTACGAGTTCCAGGCGATCAGCGCCGGTCCCTACTTCAAGATCAATCCGTCCATTTCCTTTATGGTCAATTTTGACCCATCGCAGGACAAAGATGCCAAGACGCGGATTGATACGATTTGGAATAAGCTCATCGATGGCGGAACAGCGTTGATGCCATTGGACAAATATCCTTTCAGTGAACGATACGGTTGGGTAAAAGATAGATACGGGGTATCGTGGCAGTTGATTTATACGAATCCAAAAGGAGAAGAGCGACCGCTTATTATCCCCTCATTACTCTATGTTACCGATACCTGTGACAAAGCAGAAGAAGCGACGGAATTTTATTTATCTATTTTCAAGAACGCAAAGCGCGGCGCGGTTGCCCGTTATCCGGCCGGCATGGAACCAAACAAAGAAGGCGCGATCATGTTTACCGACTTTATGCTTGAAGGGCAGTGGTTTGCCGCAATGGACGGCAGCGCTCGCATGCATGATTTTTCGTTCAACGAGGCAATATCGTTTATGGTCCACTGCAAGGACCAGGAAGAAATAGATTACTTTTGGAAAAAACTTTCCGCAGACCCGAAAGCGGAACAATGCGGCTGGTGCAAGGATAAAAACGGCGTTTCGTGGCAGATCGTCCCGACCATTCTGGAGAAGCTCATATCCGACCAAGACCCCAAGAAAGTGGCGCGCGTAACTGAAGCGTTTCTGAAAATGAAAAAGTTCGATATTGCCGCACTGGAGAAAGCGTACCGTTCCTGAACGGCTCGCGTGCTTTTCCAAGAAGCGTTGACAAAACGCTGAAATGGCGTATATAGAAAGTATTGGAAACACAGCATATGCTGTGTTTCGGCCTTTAAAAATCGAATACAGAGGAGGATTGACCATGGAACCTAAAATTACTTCAGCTGTTCGGCAGGGAACAAGGGATTATCAGGAAGACCGTTATTGCATTATGAATGTCCGTCTGCCTGCAAAGACCGGCGAAGTTGTCGGTACGCTTCTGGCTGTCATGGATGGACACGGCGGCGTTTCGGTCGCGCGGTACTGCGCAGAACATATTCCGGATCTATTCCGACTCCATGCGCTGGATAAAAGCGAAGAAGCGCTTCGGAATCTCGTCGCTGACCTCAACTTTATAACCGATCGTTCCCAGGATGGATCAACCTTGTCCGCTGCGCTTGTTTTGTACGAGCCGCGTATTGTTTCCGTGGCAATTCTCTGGGATTCTCCTGTGGTCGTGTACGACGGCAGCGGGAAGATACATGTGAGTCCGGAACACAACGTTCGGACCAACATGGAAGAACGAAGGGCAGCCGAGGAGCGCGGCGGATCGTGCCACGGCGGTTATGTCTACAATAAGGAGGGCATTGGTCTCCAGATGAGCCGGTCGCTTGGCGATGCGAGGCTCGGCACTATTATTTCGCGCGAGCCGGAGATTTACTCCATCGCCGATCCGCAGTGGGTGCTCGTGGCGTCCGACGGAATCTTCGACCCCTCGCACACCGGCTACAATGCGCGGTTTCATTCGGGGATGCATGATCTTGCGGCGCGAAAAGCGTCTGCGGATGACGTTGTGACATGGGCCGAAGAGCTACGGCGTGGGTTGAGCGATAATGCGACGGCGCTCGTATGGCATTCCCAAACATAGAACTAAAAAACAGAAAGGAGAAACGCATGGAAAGAGTCCCAGCGTACCCAAAGTTTCTGACGGAAGAAGTTGCCAAACAGGCCATGGAAGAGATAGGGCTGCATCACATGTCAATCACATCTATTCCGCTCAAGCGTATGATGTGTCACGTAGTTATCCTGGTGCCCGCGATGTTTACCGGAGGGAAATATCCGGAAGATTATCGCATTGAACCGCGGCTACTGTACGAGCGCAGTTTTGCCAAGGAGCAGTGGGAGCGTGATTATACCGAGATCGCCCGGTGCAAAGCGTTGCAGCTGTGGCACAACCGTAACGACGACCGGACAGACTGCATGCCGCACCTCTTGTTCCCCGGCGACACTCCCTACTGGGGAGGGGTGAAACGGCAGGGTATTGTGGTGGCGTGTTCCGGCGTCCAGCCGTACTTTGATAAAATGATATCAGGCATGGTCGCCGATACGTGCATCGCGCTTGCGTATCACCATTACGCAGAGTGGGCGAAAGAAAACGAAAAAAAAGAAATCAGGCTTGATTTTCTTCCCGAACCCGAATGTGAGGATTGAAACAAACACCAAAACCCACCAGCAAAACAGTGCTGGTGGGTTTTCTGATTCTTCCTGGCGTTTCAACGAGGTTGTATGATACGCTCAACATGTCATGATATTTTCACGAACGCAAAGCACAATGCTTCTTCTGTGTTTCTCGCTGTGGGCGGGCGTTTTACTTGCGGTCGTGCGCGCGGCCGATGAGCAGCCCCAAGTTCCTGTATCTGAACACACTGTTGCTGTTATGCCGGTCGTGTCCGCGCCAGCGCCGGTTCCTGAACCGACAGCACCTGCCATTCCCGTACTGCCCGAACCGTCGAGTGCGAAGCTTCTGACAAACGGCGTACACGTCTACCAAACATTCAACAATTGCGGCCCCGCATCGCTTGCGATGGCGCTTTCCTATTTCGGTATCACACAAGACCAGGCGACGCTTGCCGACGCGTTGCGCCCGTATCGCAATCAGCGCGGTGACAACGACGACAAGTCAACGACGCTTGAAGAGCTTGCGAGAAAGGCGCTTGAATACGACTTCGTGCCGTACGCGCGGGTGAATGGCGACATCACGCTCCTGCGGCAGTTTATTGCGCATGACATGCCGGTCATCGTCCGGACGCTATTTACGGAGGACGATGATGTTGCCCACTATCGCATCGTGAAAGGATATGACGATAGTGCGAGGGAAATCGTGTATGACGATTCCATGGAAGGGAAGAACCTGCGCGTTTCGTACGATGACTTTGAAGAACTGTGGCGGGACTTCAACCATGAATATCTGGCGCTGGTGCCGCCGGAACAGTACAGCATTGCGGAAACGATCGTGGGCGAAGAGCGCGACCCGGATGTCGCGTGGCGCAACGCGATGCGCGCCGCCGAGGATGTGCTTCTGGTAAACCCGAATGATGTCCGCGCGCGGTTCAATCTTTCCATCGCGCTGTATCACACGGGCGACCGGGAACAGGCACGTACCGAGTTTGAACGCGTGGAGGGTGCGCTGCCCTTCCGGGCGCTGTGGTATCAGACCGAACCCGTGGAGATATACCTTGCGCTTGGCGACTATGCACGCGTTCTTTCGCTGACCGAACGGATCCTCGCTAATCACAACAAAGCGTATGCGGAGTTGTATGTGCTGCGTGGGCGTGCGTACCGGGCGCAGGGTGATATAGTGCGCGCGCGGGAAGAGTTTGAGCAAGCGGTGCTGTACAACAAAAATCTCGCGTCTGCTCGCGCGGCGCTGGACGCGCTGGATACAATTTATGAATTTTTTTGATGCGCTTATCTTAGGAGTCCTTGAAGGGTTCACCGAATTTTTGCCGGTGTCTTCCACCGCGCATCTTGTTTTGGCGTCGCATGCGCTTGCTATTGTCCCGACCGAGTTCACCAAAAGTTTTATTATCATTATTCAATTCGGGACGATTACGAGCGTTGTCGCGTTGTATTGTAAAAAGTTTCTGACGGACTGGGAAACGAACAAACGTATCGCGGTTGCGTTCCTACCGACGGCACTCATCGGCTTTGCGCTGTATCAGCTTATCAAAGGTGTGCTGCTGGAAAGTATCGGTCTTATCATTGGCGTGCTTATTGCCGGCGGAGTGGCGTTGATACTTTTAGAATGGCTGTTTGCCGGCAGGAAAGAGTCCGCCCGTGTCGGTACGGACGGGCGGGAACAAAAAACATCCGATATTCCGTATTGGAAAGCGTTTGCGGTCGGGTGTGCGCAGGCGCTCGCCATCGTACCCGGCGTGTCGCGTTCGGCGGCAACCATTATGGGCGGGATGCTCCTGGGCCTGCCGCGCACGACCATTGTTGAGTTCTCGTTTTTACTTGCGGTGCCGACTATGGCCGCCGCCGCGGGGTACGACCTCTTAAAAAGCGCGCACGCATTCTCATTTGCCCAGTGGGATGTGTTGGCGTTCGGATTTATTGTTGCTTTTGCGGCGGGCATTGCAGGTGTGAAATTCCTACTTGCCGTCGTGAAGTCTCACACATTCATCGGGTTTGGCGTGTACCGTATTCTTGCCGGACTTCTGTTTTTCTTCCTGATCTTTTAGAAAGACAAACCCCCGGTACTGCGTTAAGCAGCCGGGGGCGAGTTGTTGGTACGGTGTTTGATATACCGTACCCCATAATTGTCCAAAAAAGACATGGCGAGACCAGTTGCCCCTTTTTCTGCACGGACGGATCTGCCGGCAATGTGAATCTTAAAAATAACCGGTTGATCGTCCAGACTTTCGTCGGGCACCGTTACGACGTAGTCCCTGCCGTCCTTTTGAGCATGTTCCGCGCTACGCAGGATTTCTCGGAGCGTTTCCTCCGGAACATCAGTTTCCAAAACGGTGTTTTCCATCGGTAATTTTCTCACGCCATGTCCTTTCTGTGAAAGGGTTAAGGTGCAAATCTGGTGAGTATAATACAAAAAACACAGCACATTGTCAACCGCCGCGCCGACTTGTTTTCTTGAAAGAGTATGCTACCATACAGAAAACAGTATTATTATTAAGTTTTTCAGGTAATGAAATCATTTTTTCTTAGGATTACAGCGGTTTTTCTTATCAGTGTGTTTTGTGTCGGTGTGCTGGGTGTTGCGGCTGCCGACGACGATGGCGCACTGCCGGCGCGTAAAATCATTGTGTTTCAGGATGGCGTTTCCGATGCCGAAAAGATGGACATTGTTGCGAAGGCGCGTGGAATGCGGGTGAAGCAGATGCGGAGCGGCCACAGTGTTGTGGTTGCCGACCTTGCCGTGGAAGCGCGATTATTGGCAAACCCCAAGGTTGTACGGGTAGAGGACGATATTGTTGTGGAGGCGCTCGCCCAAACGCTTCCCTGGGGCATTGACCGCATTGATGCCGAAAAAGTTTTGGCGTCCGGTGAGGCGGGTGCAGGCATAAAGGTTGGTATCATTGATACCGGTGTGAGTACATCGCACCCCGACCTCAAGGCGAATATCAAAGGCGGCATGAGCGCCGTGTCATACACGTCCAGTTACAACGACGATAACGGGCACGGTTCGCATGTTGCGGGGATTATTGGCGCGGTAAACAACACCGCAGGCGTGGTTGGCGCCGCATCGGCGGTTGATCTGTACGCTATTAAAGTACTTGACCGGCGCGGGTCGGGATACCTCTCGGATGTCATTGAGGGTATTGATTGGGCGACGACGCACGGCATGCGTGTTATCAACATGAGTCTTGGTACGGGCGCCGACAGTGCGCTCCTGCATGATGCGGTTGCGCGCGCATACAACGCAGGTGTGGTCGTGGTTGCGGCAGCCGGCAACGATGGTGGCGCTGTGCTGTACCCGGCCGCGTATTCCGAAAGCATTGCGGTTGCGGCAACCGATAGTACGAATGCCGCACCGTATTGGTCCAGCCGCGGCGTTGAAGTGGATGTTGCGGCACCCGGCGTAAATATTTATTCAGCATATAAAGGAACGCGGTATGCAACGTTAAGCGGCACATCCATGGCGACGCCGCATGTTGCGGGCGCAGTTGCGTTGGTACTCAAACGCGCGGTGGGAGCGTCTGATGTGAACGGGAATGGTGTGTGGGATCCAGCGGAAGTTGCCAGTAAACTCAAAGCAACGGCAACCGACCTTGGTGTTGCCGGAGAGGATATCATATACGGCGCGGGACTTATCAACGCATTCTCGGCATTCACTCTGTAATGTTCGGATGCAATTTCGTGCTCCGAAAAACGACAGAAAATATCTCT
>JBBTXL010000010.1:15654-46490 GCA_038062295.1 Patescibacteria group bacterium | reverse complement strand
CTGCGGACATTAAAAAAACATTTGACCGACTCGGCGTGCCGCAGAATGAGCGTAAGTTCTTTGCCGGCGTTGGTGCGCAATATGATTCTGAAGTTATATACCACAGTGTTCAGGAACATCTCGAAAAACAAGGTGTTATTTTTCTGGATACCGACACAGCACTGGTAAAACACCCTGAACTGTTCCGGCGCTATTTCGGAACGGTGGTGCCGCCGGGCGACAACAAATTTGCTGCGCTCAACTCCGCCTGCTGGTCGGGCGGGAGTTTTATCTATGTGCCGCCGGGCGTGAAAGTGGATATGCCGCTCCAGGCATACTTCCGCATCAACCAAAAGAACATGGGGCAATTTGAACGCACGCTTATCATCGCCGACGAAGGAAGCTTTGTGCACTATATTGAAGGATGTACCGCGCCGATATACTCTACTGATTCGCTCCATGCGGCGGTCGTGGAGATCATCGCCCGCCCCGGCGCACACGTGCGCTATACAACTGTACAAAACTGGTCGTCCAACGTGTACAACCTCGTCACCAAACGCGCACGCGCGGAAGAAAACGCGTTCGTGGAATGGATAGACGGCAACCTCGGTTCTAAACTCACCATGAAATATCCGGCCGTATTCCTTGCCGGACGCGGCGCGAAAGCGAATATTCTCTCTGTTGCGATGGCAGGCAAGGGACAGCACCAAGACGCCGGCGCGAAAGTCGTCCACATGGCGCCCGACACCACATCATCCATTGTTTCTAAATCGGTTTCGTTCTCCGGCGGCCGAACGACGTACCGCGGACTGGCACAGGTTGTGAAAGGCGCGGTCAACGCCCGGATCACCGTCCGCTGTGATGCGCTGATGCTTGGGTCGCATTCGCGTTCCGATACCTACCCAACCATCAAAGTCGCCGAGCGCGACGTTCGCACAGAGCATGAAGCGCATGTTTCAAAGATCAGCGAGCGGGAATTATTCTACCTGCGCTCCCGCGGTATGAGCGAAACGGAAGCGGCATCCCTTGTGGTTGCGGGCTTTTTTGACCCGTTTGCACACTTACTCCCACCTGACTACGCCATTGAACTGGAACGCCTGATCCAGATGGAAATGGAAGGGGCGGTCGGATAGCACACACTATGGAGCTCACGACGCATTCCCGTGATATGGGAGGCAATTTTGAAAAAGAGATCACGCTTGCCGGGCACAATGAAACACTCGTGTGGCATATCGTTATTGCTGACCGCGCACCCGAGACGGCACGTATCCGCGTGCGCCTCACAGGAAAAAACTCTTCGTGCCGCATCGTATGCGCATATGTCGGCGCAAAAACAATGCGCAGTGATATTAGCATGACAGTGGAACACGTTGCACAGGGAACCGCCTCGCGCGTCGGCGTTCGTGCGGTGCTTGATGACGCCGCGCGCCTGACATGGCGCGGCACGCTCACCATCGGGAAAAAAGCGGCGCATGCCGATGCGGCGCTGTCCATAAAAGCACTGTTACTTTCCGATAACGCAATGGCATTTCTCAAGCCCGATCTTGAAATCCTGCACGACGAGGTGCTCGCCACGCATGGCGCGAGCGTCGGAAAGGTTAGTCCAAAAGACCTGTTTTATTTCGCATCGCGCGGCGTCCCCGAGCATAAGGCGCAACATGCCATTGCCGAGGGGTTCTTGCGTGAGGTAATGGTATGATATACCCGGAAAAAGTAAAAAAGGACTTTCCGTTCTTTGCGCACAACAAAAAGCTTGTGTATTTGGATAATGCCGCAACGACACAGAAACCCCGTGCGGTTATGGATGCGGTGCGCGACTTCTGGGTTGAAACGAACGCGAATATTCACCGCGGCATCTACCGTGTAAGCGAAGAAGCAACCCGACAGTACGAGAGCGCACGCACAAAAGTTTCACGTTTCATTGATGCTCCCGATCCACGCCAGATCATATTCACTAAAGGCGCGACCGAGAGTATCAACCTGGTTGCGCGGGGACTTGCGGCGCGCCTGAAACCGGGAGATGAAATTCTTCTGACCATCATGGAGCATCACGCCAACATCGTACCATGGCAGATGCTTGCGCGCGAGCGAAAGCTTAGTGTTCGTTTTGTAAACGTTACGGCGCGTGGCACCATTGATGAAAAGGATCTCCGCGTAAAAATAACGCCGCGCACAAAACTGTTTGCCGTGACGCATGTGTCCAATGTACTCGGAACGATCAACCCCGTCAAAAAGCTGGTACGCCGCATGCATGCGCGCGGCATTCCCGTCCTGGTGGATGGCGCGCAGGCCATTGGACACATGCCCATTTCCGTCCGCGACCTCGGATGTGATTTCTATGCCTTTTCCGGCCATAAAATGCTCGCGCCTTCGGGTGTCGGCGTTTTATACATCGGAAATAAATACTGCGATACACTCCCTCCCCTTCTGGGCGGCGGAGAAATGATACGGTCCGTTACAACCAAGGGGTTTACCACACAAGACGCGCCAGCAAAGTTTGAAGCCGGCACCCCGCCGATGGAAGCTGCGGTAGGGCTTGGCGCCGCGGTTACATACCTTAAAAAACTGGGGATGCGCACCGTGCGCGCGCACGAAATGCTTCTGATTGTGTATACACTTAAAAAACTTTCTATGCTCCCATTGGTAACGGTCTTTGGCCCACACAACGCCAAAGAACGATCCGGCGTTATTTCATTCTCGGTACAAGGCATACACCCTCACGACCTGGCAGAGCTTCTGGACCACAACAACATCGCTGTCCGCGCGGGACACCACTGCGCCATGCCCCTGCACCGATACCTTCGTATTCCGGCAACAGCGCGCATCAGTTTTTCCGTGTATACGACCACGCGCGATATTGACCGGTTTCTCCGCACACTTCAAAAAATAATACATACAACCCGCCATGAACATTGATGCTTTTCGGCGTCTTCAGGAATATGCCGAGCATTCCCCGCATCGGGGAAAAATAAAAACACCGGACATCCGCGCGCATGGAGAAAATGCCCTGTGCGGCGACACGCTCACACTCACCTGTTTACTTATCAATGGAAAGGTTACCGACGTAAAGTTTGAACACACCGGGTGTGCATTGAGTGCGGCGGCGGCTGCCCGGTTTTCCGCACAGGCGCGCGGAAAAACATACGAACAGCTCAAAAAACTTTCTCCGGATATATTCCTTCGCTCACTTGGCATTCCCGTGAGTCCTGCACGCATCCCCTGCGCACTCCTGCCGCTTGCCGTAGCGCAGTCTGGAGTTCCGATACGAAAAGCAGTAAAACGAAAACGGGCATGACAGCGGACTACTGCATCATCGGCGGCGGTATTGCAGGAACTACGGCTGCAGAAACCATCCGCGCGCGCGATCCCAAAGGCAGTATTGTGTTGGTAGAGCGTGAACCGCATCGCCTATACTCTCGTATTGTACTGTCCAAAGAAAACTTTTTTTCTCCGCATGGCGAGCTCCCATCTCCTTGGTTGCGATCGGAAGAGTGGTACAAACGCTCCAATATTATTTTTCGCCCGGGGCATACCGTGTCCGTTATAGATTCACACGATCGCACCATAACGCTTGATGACGGAACATCTATCGCATACAAAAAACTGCTTCTTGCGCTGGGCACGGAAGCCGCAAAACCCTCCGTTCCGGGAGTTGAAAAAGGGAGTGTGTACACACTCCGAACGCTTGATGACGCTTACGCGATTCGCGCCGCGCTCCCTAAAGTCGCCCGCGTGGCAGTGGTCGGAAGCGGATTTATCGGATTTGAAATGGCTTCCATCGCGCGAAGTATCGGCTGTACGGTAACGTTGATAATGCGTAATGGCCAACTCTGGAATAATATTCTTCACCCGGAAGGATCACGCATCCTTGAATCCGCAATGGAACAGCGCAATATCCGTATCGTAAAAAATTCACGGGTAGTTGAAATTATCGGCACTGATTCTGTTCGTGCCCTGATGCTGGACGACGGAACCTCCATTCCCTGCGAACTGGCTCTTTTTGGCATCGGCGTTTCATACCCGACAGACCCGTTCCGTAAAGCAGGCATCGCTACCCGCAACGGCATTATGGTAAATGAATTTCTTGAAACAAATATTCCCGGCATATGGGCCGCCGGCGATATTGCCGATATCGAGAATGATTCCGTAAATCACCAACGCGGAAACTGGTCGGGTGCACAGACACAGGGCAGTATTGCCGGCAAAAATATGACCGGCGAACGAACAAAATTTTCCATGGTAAGCGCCTACACCACGGCGGGAGCCGGCATGACCCTTGCGTTTATCGGAAATACCGAACATAATCATACGGAAATACGGACATCGGCAAAAGGCAGCCAGCCGTCATTCCGACAGTTCTTCATACAGAATGGAGTGGTCGTTGGTGCTATTTTAATTAACGCACTGCCCGACCTCGGGCCAGTAACCCGTGCCATCGCCCGGAACACGCCCTATACAGAGCTGGCGTAACACAAACGACGGTTTCCCGTCTGCTACAATACGTGAAGCTTCACGCAACAAGCCCTCACACGGACGCATTGAGTGCGTTGTACGACCGCATGGCAGATGCGTTGTATCGTTTTGCCCTTTTTCGCGTGAGCAACCGCGATATTGCATGGGATATTACCCAGGAATGCTTTTTGAAACTGCTGGAATATCAAACGCTCGGCAAACCGGTGCATAACGAACGGGCGCTCCTGTATGCCATGGCGCGCAATGCCATTATCGACCACTGGCGCCAGCGCGAACGGCGGCAAACCGTGGATATTGAAAAGATTGCCTTCACCATCGCCGACGGTAACGATTTGCATGAGCAGGTCGTCTTTACCAATGAGGTGGCTCTTACTCTCAACCTGGTACGGCAGCTTCCCGACCGCCAACAGGAGATCATCCTCCTGCGATACGTGAACGACCTGCCCTTTGCGGATATCGCGACCATCACCGGAAAGAATATTATCGCCGTCCGGGTTGAAGCTCACCGCGCGATAAAAAAACTGAAAGCATTGCACGCAGTACCCCATGGATCCCGTTAGAAATCGCGGACGCGCATACCTATATCACGTATTACACCTTCCATGACCAAATCCTACCTATTCATACCACACAGAACGCGACAAATTCTGTCCGCGTCCTATTTCTAACGGGATGGAACCGATCACTGAACAACTGAAAAAACTATCCCGTATTACTGCCGATACCGGGAAAAAGAAAGAGCTTGCCGCCCTGCTTTCCGCACGACAGGCACTTTTGGCGCGCCATCCCGCCTTTCGGGATTCCCTACCGCTATGGCACCGCTTATTCACAACACCAGCAACTGCGTTGCTGGTCGCCCTCATTATCGCACTCGGGAGCGGCTCGGGAGCGGTTGTTGCCGCACAGGGCACATTACCCGGAGACATACTCTACCCGGTGAAACGTGTCGCGGAAAAAGCCCGCATCTCATTCACCGCCGGCACGGTGGAAAAGGCGGCGCTTCATGTGGAGTTGGCAACCCTGCGCGCAGAGGAAGCAGTACAGCTTATTGAACGAAATCCGGAAAACGCCCCGGCAGCCGCTACGGCATTGGCGGAATCACAAAAAGAACTCACCCAAAGCCAGGCGGTCTTTGAAGAAAAACCGCAGGAACCATCGCCGGAAGTCGCCAAAACCGTTGAACGGCGCGTGTTGGAACGTCGCGAAGCAGTACGTCAAATCTCTGAAAAAGTAAAAGAGAAAAACGGTAATAACAAACTGATCCGTTCCGTACTCGCCGAAGAAGAAAAGGAAAGTGACGATGATGGTGACGAAAAGAATGAAAAACGTGCGTGGTGGTGGCGCAACGACAGCCGCGTACAAACTATGGCAACCAGCACAACACCTGTCCTGAAACCGACCGTAACCTCAACAGACGAACAACGGCGTGCCCACAACGAGCGTCAGGCACGAGAAGCAAGGGACGACCGCGACGCACGGGAATAACATTCTCAAGATCAGGAAAAGGCAGGGATTAAATAGATTCAAAAAAAGAAAACGCCGCCACTCCCATACAAGGAATGGCGGTATTTTTCATTCTACCAAAATGAACCAACGACACCGTCAACTTCATCGGCTACCTCACGAAGTTGCTCTGACTGGACCACATAATGAGCGGCTGCATTTTTGTCAGACGATATTTTCTCCCGACTTTTTTCTACGCATATGTCACTCAACACGCGGATAACCGCCGATAGTCCATACTCACGAACCATTTTCTCCAGCTCTTCTTTATCCTCTTGCAATAAGTCCGCCATACGACCCACACCCCCTTTCTAAAATGAACTATAGCCCCTGCTCACTGATATCACATACCGCACTCACTGTCTATACTAAAACTCACTGCTTATCAAGTTCCAAACATACCGAATTGATGCAGTAGCGTTTACCACCTTTGTCTTTGGGACCATCGTCAAATACATGCCCCAAATGCGCGCCGCATTGCTTGCACATAACCTCCGTGCGCCGCATACCATAGCTCGCATCTTCTTTCAGCTCGATATGTGCGAGGTTTGCCGGCTCGGTGAAACTCGGCCAGCCGGTACCGGAATCAAACTTGGTATCCGAAATAAAAAGCTCCGCGCCACACACCGCGCATCGGTACATCCCTTTCCCATGCTCATTCCAGTATTTCCCCGAAAACGGCGCTTCCGTCCCCTGCTCGCGAGCAACCCGGCGCAGTTCCGGTGAAAGTTCGTCATCTTTTTTTATGTTACTTTCCATAATTAGTATCCAATAAATGCGCAAAGTGTTCCTGTACTTTTTGGAGCTTCGGATTGATGACGAGCTGGCAATACGACTGGCGGGGGTTGTTTTTGTAGTACTCCTTGTGATACTCCTCCGCTTCATAAAATGCGTCAAGAGGTACAATCTCCGTAACGATCGGTTCCCCTTCTGCTGATGAATCGTTTAACTCTTGGATAAACTGCTCCGCCTCTCGCTTTTGCTCTTCGCTCGTATATACAATAACCGAGCGGTACTGCGTACCCACGTCGTTACCCTGACGATTGGGCGTCGTCGGGTCGTGCGTACCAAAAAAGACAGTGAGCAGGTCGCGGTAGGAAATTGCCGACGGGTCAAATTCAATCTTGATGACCTCGGCATGGCCTGTGGTGCCGCTGGAAACTTGCTCGTAGGTTGGGCGCTGAACGTGCCCACCCGCGTAGCCGGGTGCCACGGAGTGAATTCCACGCAACATGCGAAACACCGCTTCCGTACACCAGAAGCATCCTCCGCCAAATATCGCAACCTGATTATTCATATGATTTTTAACCGGACTCCGGCACGGATTTCACTATGAGTATCTCATTATAGCACACCGCAGAACACTACCCGATAACACAGCAAGACGTCCCGGGTATTTTGCGGTATCATATCAGCATGCGCATTCCGCTCAAGACCATCATGGTCAGCATACTCGTTATTGTCGGTGCCTTTTTGTTTTGGGTTTCGGAATCGATCGCTCAAATCTTCTACCGGCTCCTGGATATTTTTGAACTGTATGCCGACCAGGAACCACTCTTTACGGCAGCGGTGTTCGTTTTCCTCGCGGCACTCTCTGCGGTAATTGCGCCGCTTTCAAGCGTACCGCTGGTACCGTTTGCCGTTGCCACATGGGGAGAAACAATAACGCTCTTTCTGCTCCTGGGCGGGTGGCTTACGGGTGGAGCGGCAACCTACGCCGTTGGGAGATACGCCGCACATCCGCTGGTGAAACACCTCGCCATGTATGAAACGATAGACTTCTACCGAAAAAAATTGTCGGCACGGAAACAATTTCAGTTCGTACTCCTGTTCCGACTCGCGATGCCCGCAGAAATCCCCGGATATGTCCTAGGTATTTTGGCATACGACTTCTGGAAATACCTACTCGCTACATTCGTTTCCGAACTGCTGACCGCCCTGGTCATAGTATATGCCAGCGCCGCGTTGTTGTTCGAAGAACGCATACTGTTTGTACTTCTTATAGCCGCCGGCGTGACGATCTTTTCCTGCTTCACCTATCTATTTCACAAAAAAATTAATGCGACGGCACGAGAGTAACTATAGTACCATGCGAAAGTTTCCCCATCACGAACAAAAAGAATTTGCGGTGTTTCAAAAACTCTCATCCCCGTCCGATATACAGAACTTCATCAACCGCATCCCCATCAACTTTGAAACAAAAAAGGAAACATGCCGGTCTCCACTATTGGTATTACAGCACCATGAAGCCCACTGTATGGAAGGCGCACTACTCGCCGCCGCCATATTGTGGTACCACCACAAACAACCACTCCTGCTGGATTTGAAAGCCGCGCACAACGACTACGACCATGTTGTTACGCTGTTCCGGCATAATAACCAATGGGGCGCTGTCAGCAAGACAAACCACGCTGCACTGCGCTATCGCGACCCGGTATACAAAACCATCCGCGAACTTGCCATGTCGTACTTTCACGAGTATTTTACGGACAACGGCGTCAAAACGCTCCGCAGTTATTCCGCGCCGTACAGCGTGCTCCGCTACGGAACCGACTGGCTTACCACCGAAAAGGACCTGTGGCATATCGCCGCAGAGCTGGACGATTCGCCGCACACCGCCATTATCGGTACTGCTACAGCCCACTCCCTGCGAAAGGCAGATATGCTTGAGAGAAAAGCGGGAAAACTTGTGGAATGGAAGAAAAAGTGATTGACAAATTCAAAAGAGAGCATATACTACCCGCGGGTTTATAAACCATTTTGCACATTAACAAGGAGGAAACAATGGAACTTCCCCAACAAGTGCGTAGTCACGGTAGCATCTCGGAAATCATCCGAAATGATGGCAGGACATATCAAGGTAACCTCGAGAGTTATTTCTGGGCCATCTTCAATCATGCAGAAAATCTGCATAATCCGTATCACAACTTCAGGCATCTCTTTCACACGATGTGGTTGTGTTACGATGCATGTATGTTTTATTTACGAACAATGAGCGGAAGACAAATGCGCACCCTGCTTATTGCAGCACTGTTCCACGACTTCAACCACACCACCATACGACATCCTGATGCGGTAAACATCAAGCGGGCTATCGCCGGTTTGAAAAAATATCTTGCTCCGCAAGACAAACAAGCCTTCAAAGAGATTGCAGCGCTCATGAAAGCAACGGAATACCCTTACCCCGCTTCTTCAAAGAGTTTAGCACTTCCGGTCCGGATTCTCCGCGATGCGGATGCGGCACAAACCTTTGATGATGCCTGGATACAACAAGTCGTCTTTGGTCTTGCGAAAGAATGGGAGAAAACCCCTCTTGAAATCCTGGAAATCCAGCTTGGATTTCTTCGGAACCTCAAATTCAACACCGTCTGGGCACAGAAGCTGTTCCCTGACGATACGATCAAAGAAAAAATTGCGGAGACCCAGGAACTCATTGATCTCCTCAAAAAAAAGCCCGAGAGATAACTTCCTCTCGGGCTTTTGATTTTTTGCTGACGATACAGTTGACAAAAAATATATATCCGGTATACTAGCTCCACCATGATTATTTCCACCCGTACAACCAAATCATACACCCTGTCCGGGACTGCTTTTGCATATCCGGAAGCGTTTTGGGGTGTGGGTAAACGATTGTTTAACCAAGGCGGGTAATTATCTCCTTTCATTGCACGAAAAGGACGTCTCGGTTAGACAAACCGGGACGTTTTTGTTTGTCTAAGGGTTCATTACCAACTTCATAACCAACGGAGGAATGTATGAAAAACAACACGAGAACCACCAATTACCTGGGATATGTTTTGGGTCTTGCGTTCAAGCAGAAAAGATCCATGGCCTTCCTGGCAGTACTTACCATAGTAGCTGTGGGGGCGCGACTCACCGAACCATATCTGTATAAAGTTGTGATCGATACCCTCACGCTCGGTTTGATGGGAGGGGATTTCACTGCGGGACAGATACAGCTTTTGTTGTGGATGGTTGGCTCCTTGCTGGTTCTTGCCGTAGTCATCAACACCGCAGGCGCGCAAGCGACATTCCTGGTATGGAAGATCGGCAACCGCAGTTCGCAGGAGATACACCTTATCGGCTACCGTCGGTTGCTACAACTTGACTACGCAGCACACATGGCGGAACATTCAAGCCGCTACTCCAAAATCATCGAAGATGCGGACGTCAGCACGTGGAACATGACTAGTTGGTGGCTCACACGGTTTTCTTCGGCCGCCCTGGGATTTGTCGGCATGCTGGTTATCGCACTGTGGGTCAGTTGGCAGATGACCCTCATCGCGCTTTCGGTGGTGCCGCCAACCCTTTGGTTCATCATCCGGCATGTCAGGAAGTATGAGGACCGGCAGCGGGAGGTAAACCGCATGTGGGAGGACAAGAGCGAACACTTGTATGACCAGGTGGCAAATATCGTCACCTACAAGCTAAACCCCCACGAGGAAATCTTCATGCGGCGTCATAAATCGTACACCGACCGCGCCAGCAACGCGCAATATGAGCTGAATAAGAAATGGCGGATAGTGGAAATGCTGAATCCGGATGCGTTCGCGCGCTTCTTGGTGTTGGGAATGGGGATCTGGCTCGTCAAGGATGGTTCGATCACCTTGGGAACGCTTTTTATGTTCTTGGGTCTGCTGAATGAGATCCTCATGCCTCTGCATATCCTGGGAGATATTCTTCCGGAATACGCCCGGCGCGCACAGCATATCAAGCGGTTCCTCGGATTGCTGGAACGACAAGACACGATCCATGACCCCGCCGTGCCCGCACACATCGGAACGGTTTCCGGTGAAGTGGAGCTTCGCGACGTATTCTTCTCGTACCCGCAGACGCACAACAGTTTTGTACTCCGTGATATATCGTTTACCGTCAAAGCGGGACAAACGGCCGCCCTGGTGGGACATTCCGGCTCCGGGAAAACGACCGTGATGTCACTCCTCAACCGGCTGGTTGATCCCAGCGAGGGGACCATCCTGATCGACGGCGTTGACCTGCGTGCGTTCAATATAGAAACCGTCAAAAAATATATCGGTTCCGTGTTGCAAGAAAACGCGATGTATAACGAAACGATCGCAGAAAACATCGCCTACGGTGATCCGCATGCAAGCCGAGAACAGATCATCCGGGCGGCGAAGCAAGCATACGCCCATGAGTTCATCAAGAAATTGCCCGGGGACTACGATACGCTCATCGGCGAACGAGGTATCCGCCTTTCGGGCGGTGAAAAACAGCGCATTGCCATCGCACGAGCCATCTTGAAAGACCCGCGCATCGTCGTGCTTGACGAGCCGACCAGCGCTCTGGACAGCATCACGGAAAAGAAAGTCCAGCGCGGCCTAAATGAGCTGGTTAAAGGCAGAACGACGCTCATCATCGCGCACCGCCTCTCCACCGTCCGCAATGCCGATACTATCTTCGTCATTGAAGACGGAGCCATCATCGGGCGGGGGCCGCATGAAACATTGATGCATACCTGTCCGACCTACAAAACCATGGTTGACCTCCAGGTGGAAGGATTCCTGGCCGATCGGCCACAAAACCCACAACAAACTCCTATGCCAACCGCATAGGAGACATAAAAAAGGGCGTGATAGATATCACGCCCTTTTTGCTTGATAAAGAGCTGCTACGCACATACGGCATGGTCTTGGACACTTCGTGTCTGCTTTTCAAGTGCCGTCCGACCGTACGATGTGATGGTAACGGGAACATTGAGCATCCGCTCGATCGCACAAAGGTACTGATTGTCATCTGCCGGCGCGTCCCGATAAACCGGGGTAGCGGCCTCGAGAATTTCAGTCAGTGCGCTTTGGTAGGTGAGGTCTGTGAGGACCGGTTTTGGATTGAGCTTGGTAACATGGAAGAAATCGGGAGAACCGCTTACTTTGCAGTCCACGGCTCGCCTGTTGGTGTGTTGTATGGTGTCGCGCGGCACGTCGTATCCGGTGCAGATCCTCCGATGCGTACTATTTGCAAAGCGGTCGAGGTTGGTAATGGCAAGCGTATCCGCTCCCCCCGAAACCGCAAGCGCATAGTGTGCAAGCACCGCATCGAACCATCCGACACGAAACGCTCCCTGCCACCTCCCGGTTCCGTTGTTCCGGTCGGGAAGCGCTATGGTGAGCCCCGTATCTTCCGTCGGGAACGGCCCTGCTCCGTGCCGCGTATAGTACGCCCGCAGGACGCCCAGTTTTTCGATCGTGTTGTCATACCCGATCCCTTTAAGAAGCTGTAACGCATTGGCAAACGTCGTCGTACTCCATGTTGTGTACGGGTGAAACCCATGCCATTCGTCTATCAGGACACCCTGCGCTCCCTCAAACACCAGATCTCCCATACCGGCCAGTACCGCAAGATATCGCTCCGATACGATCTGAAAATGCCGCGCGATGTCTGCCAAAGCGAGCGCCCACATATCCGGTCCGGAAGGGTCTGTGAGAAGTTTAAGTTCGTCGCGAAGAAATTGATGTTGCGCCAATCCGTCCAGGTACGGCTTGAATTCACGGTATTTAAGCTCCTGCAGTGCACGCAACTTCTTTAACAACGTAGCAGGGTCGCGCAAGTCACGAACCAAAACGGAAAGATGCGGAAATGCAATACTGTCTGCCATCGTTTCGCCGATGCCCATCCCGCAACTGCCGTGCCGTCCCGCGTCCCGTAGCGTTTCACGCAGCCGATTCGCCAATTTATGGAACGGCGTGACCACCAGTGCCGTTTCCTCAACCGAGAACCGGTCAAACGGATTTCCCAGACCAAGCTCCATCAGATGCTGTGCCTCCGCAAGCGCCGCCACCGGATCAACCAGCATGTAACGCGACAGGTGGGTGCGCACACCCGGCACGAACGTCTCGCTCCCAAACTGCGAAAATGTATGGTGTGTTCCCTCCGGAGTAGTCACGTTATGCGCGGCCTGTGCGCCCCCATTGAAACGAACGACCGCCGCAACATGCCGTACCCTGCTTATATAGTCCACAATGGTTCCTTTTCCCGCGTCGCCAAACCCCAGGTCGGCAACGATTATGGCTTTCCGCTCGTCCATAGCACATTCCTTTCTCTCCATGCGGAGTAAAGAAAAGGTGCGTGCCATCGGAGGAGTTCCCCCGACAACACGCACCACATTGGTTATATCCGGGAAATTCCGGACCGATTCTGTGCGACATGCTTTTTCGGCAACCCGCCTTTTGTATGCCCGCCTGGCACCACTGCCTTTGCAACCGGCACCAGTGCGTCTTTGACAACTTTGCCGGCAGCGCCCGTCACACCGATGTCCCGAACCACGGTATCAAGGTCATGCGCGGTCTCGAGCATATGCACCAAACCGGCAATAACCTCGCACACGAGTTCCTGGTCATCAAGTTTGACGAACCGCTCACCGATCAGCATGCGCCACCGCGCGTGGATCCCTGTATGGTTGGGATAGCTCCCATCCATCGGGAAGATGTGGAAGACTTCCCACTTCTCCTGCACTTTGGCGATAAGCTCCTCGACGGTTTCGTCTTTCTCCGCTTTGACATCAAAAATATTATGCACCTCTTCCGCGGTAACGGACGGCCAGGGCATCTCATCACCGATGGTGAAAAGATATCCCTTCTTCCCCCGTTTCTCGAAAGCATCCAGAGCCGTATGGTATGCAGCAAATCGGTAGGCAAGTCCGTACGACTCCATTTCCTGACCGCCGCCGCCACCCTCGAGAATGATCTCCCGAAGCTGCTCGTCGAACCGATTGTCGGATTCGAACTGGCCGATCTGGAACGGATACTGGTCTGCATAAGCATCACCGACCGCACCGACGAGGATCTGCGGATGCCGTATCCCCGCTTTCGCGATAACCACATCCATCAGATTGGCGAGCTTTTTCTGCAACGTCCGCGGAATACCGCCCATGGAACCGGTCACGTCAAAGATGACCGCGATGGGAAGAGACTCGGGATGCTCGTCGCTGTCCCGGCTTTCCCGGATGCCATGAATGAGTTTGGTCGGGTCGAGCGTAGGATGAACTCCTTTCGCTCTTCCCGTTTTCACCCGATGGTCATGATCAAAGTCATCGATACCCTTTGCAGCTCGACGCGCTGCGGCAGCATTGTAGGCGCTGCCACTCCATGAACCACCACCCATGGAAGCCTCCTTTCCGGACCTGTGTCCGGGTTACAGAATGGTTATCTCGCACACTATACGCCCGGCATGACCAACGGCCGGTACGTTTTTCCCCAGTATGCTCTGACGGCGCGAGTCAATTCGTCGAGCGCTTGCTTCCCGTCTTGGTAACGACGGGCCGGGGAATCTTCCACGCACCGCAGTACGGTGCGAATGATCGCGGGCGATGCCGCATGTTCGGGAAATATGTTTTGCTTCGTATCTCCCCCGAACAACCTAAGTATGGTTTTCCCCGCCATGTAGATATCCGTTGTGTGATCCGGAGGCTTTTTTTGGAATACCTCCGGGGGATACCAGTCTTTCCAGCGGTCAATGATGTGTGTGATCCGGGCGTTCGGATGTGCAACGCGATCGATCGCATGCGCCCACCCGATGTGCAGCGCCTCATGCGTTTTCGGATGCACCATAACATGATCGGGAGTGATGGCGCCGTGGACAACTCCCGCCATGGAAGCGGCAAGCATCTGCGCAAGCACCCGCCGCGCGATCCATGCGGCGTCTCGCGGATCAAGACCCGACCGGAACGCCCCCAGGATTTGGGTAACCGAGACAAAGTCGGGAGCCGCAACGATCACATTCGCCCGATGGCGGCGCCCGCGTTCCCCGGTCACCATGAACGTATCGCGAAGTACGGGCAGGAATGCCTTGATACCACCGACCGGGTCGGCCGGCTTTGCATCGGCGAAGCGTTTCAGCATCCGCGCTTCGTTTTCAAGCCATGCGTTCAGAGATGGGTCCAGAGCGATCTTCACCACAACCTCTTCCCGCGAAACACCAATGCCGGTTGCCCGATACAGCATCGAGAAGTCACCCTGCCGATAGGGCGTTTGATCCAGATGATATGCAATGCCGCCGGGCGAATACAGTACCGTTTCGGCGGATGTGCGACCGGTGTCTGCAGGTGCCGGTTTCCCGTTCTTCCGGAATGCTGCATCATACTGCCCCGCTCTAATTGCCTCTTCGGCCGCAACACGCAACTGATTGAGTTCATGAAATGCGATACCCGCTTCTTTCTTCAGCCCGTCCGGCACATGGTCCGGATGTACGATCTTTGCAAGATACGCGAACTTGCTCCGCAGGATGCGCAGTTGGATGTTCATCGACGCCGGCGTCAACGACCCGAAAATTACGCTGAAGTTCGTTGCCGTACGCAGCACACTAACAACCGCCGTAAATTCATCAGCCATGAGAATCCCCTCCTTTCCATTGTTCCGTTATGTAATTTTCAAAGTTCTATGAGATTATTAGTGTTATATTTACACTATCTCATCCTGTCCTCATCCTAGCGCAAGGGTTAGTTCGTGTCAATACTACACTTACTAATCATGGAAAAAGTAGGTATTCAAGCCATTTCTCGCCGCTCCCCTGTTGGGTTATCCACAGACGCAAAAAGAAAGGCCTGTTTGTATTCTTTACAAACAGGCCTTGCACTATCCAATGAGCATCATGCGCTCGATCGCTTTCCGCGCAGGTTGCGCGATATCCGGCACCACATTCACTTCGTACGGCGTGGTATCATCCGCCCGCAAACAGGCAAGCAGTTTTTCGATGGTTATCATCTTCATATACTCGCAGGACGCTTGCAGGGAGATGGGGTGAAATTGCTTGTCCGGCACTTCGCGCCGCAAACGATAGAGCATTCCCGTTTCCGTTCCGACTACAAATGTTCGTGCCGGGGAACGCCGGGCATACTCTACCATGCCTTCTGTGGAAAGCACCGGCACATGCCGCATCCTTCCCGCCAGAATTCGCGCTATGCATCCGGACGTGCACCCGCATTCGGGGTGCCGCAACAGTTCCGCATCGGGATATCGCTCGAGCGCCTCTTCAAACGCCCGCTCCCCGATCGCTTTGTGCACATGGCAAGCGCCTTCCCACACATCCATGTCACGCTCCGTCATCCCCAACTGCGCCATGACATTTGCCGCCAGATACTTGTCCGGCAAAAAATACAAGGGAGCGCCGGGAAATGTTGTGCGCACATGCTCTACCACGACAACAGCATTGCGGGAAGTGCAGATATAGTCGCTCACCGCTTTTGCCGCATCACTGGTGTTGATGTAAGCGATGACCTTGCCGTTTGGGTGCTTCTCCCGCCACTTTTTGACCATACCGACATCTACCCCGTCAACGAGCGAACAACCGGGGCGGTCGGGAATAAGCACCGTTTTGTCCGGCAACAGGATCTTCCCCGTCCGCGCCATGAATTCCACCGAGCAGTACAAAACCGTCTGTGCCTTGGACCCCTGCGCTTTGAGCGTCAGGCCGTAGGAATCCCCCACAAACCCCGCCACAAAGCCAAGCTCCTGCAACTCCGGCCGCTGATAGTTATGCACCAACAAAAGAATATCCTTTTCTGCCAACAGCTCCTCCGCTTCATTGAGCATGAGAGTGAGCTCTGCAACGCGCTCCGGCCCGTATTCGCCGGGATAGATATCCGCCACGGTATCGAACCGCTTTTGTAATGTTTTGTTCCGAAACATGACAACCACCTCCTTTGTGGGTTATTGAGTTGTGAAAGACCGCCGAGGTTCTTTGAAAAGCTCCTCGGGAGCGTACTTCGTTTCCGTCGAAGCGCGCTCCCCAGATGCTTTTTGTTCGTGTATTATATACACTATATTAGGGTAAAAAAGAGACGCTACAACACTTGCACGAATTCCGGACTGCGCTTTACGAACGCATACAACTGTGCCGGCCGGTGAACCCCCATCTTTTTGCGGGCCGCTACGCGTTTTACCAGTTTTAACTGCGCGATCTTCTTGCGGAAATTGCGCTTGTCGAGCTTCCGTTGCAGTATCATTTCGTACACCTGCTGCAACTCGCTTAACGTGAATTCCCGGGGCAAAAGACTGTACACGACGTTGGTATATCCGAGCTTCGCGCGCAAACGCGCGTATGCAGTCGCAATGATGCCGGTATGGTCGTACCCCAGCGACGGCAACTTGGCAACCGGAAACCATTGGATGGCGCGGTATTTGCCCGAGGTGCTAAGCGTCACTCCCTCGGAAGGAATGAGCGCAACGTACGCCACAGAAACCACCCTCCCCCGCGGGTCGCGCTTCACGTCGCCAAAGGTCGCCAATTGCTCCACGTAAATGTTGCGGATGCCGGTCTTGGCAAGCAAGTGCCGTTTCACCGCATCATCGAGCGACTCTTCCGACTGTACCATCCCGCCGGGAACCGCCCAGCGATCGGGGTACGGCGAATTATCCTTCATGTGAATGAGCAAAACCTGCGGTTTTCCGTCTTTGACGGTGAATATCACCACATCAACCGCGACCACCGCCCGTGAAATGGAATCTTGTTGTGCCATACTTACTTCGTGTCTATAGTACACATAGTAATCCTGTTGGAGTATACTGTCAATCCCCTACAGCTCGCCACGCCAAGCATACGCAATGCCGCGCGTTACTTTCCCCAGCAGTGCGCGGAGCGGCCCGCGGGTATACCATTGGGATGATTGTGGATCATACGGGGCATTGCCGGGAATCCGCTCTGCGGAAACCCCGAGCTTTCGCAGTACCATCCGCACACCAACCCAGTGCACCGGGTGGCATGCAACGGCAATATGAGTCTTTGCTTGGTCAATACCCTTCTCCTTCATCCATACCAATGCCGCACGCCCGACATCGGCGGTCGTAATGTAGACATGGGATTTACCGATAATGAAGTCGGGTGTCATGCCCAACGGTATAAGCGCGTCGGCAACTTCGGTTTGCGCAAGTATGTACTCGAACCCGGCTTTGGCAACCGCCACCTCGCGCGCAAGTATTTCATTGCTCATGCTGGGCCCCGAAGGCCGGTATCCCCACGAAAATGCAAGCAATATCTTGGTCATGTCTTGTAGTGTATCAAAAGTCCCGCGAATAACAAATAAAAAGAAAAAAGCCCTCGTGGTTGTTGTTCCACAAGGGCTTGTCAGCACGATGTTCCGTGCCCGGCGTCGCTTCCCGACCTGCCAGCATGCCCAACTTTCGGGTTGGCTCAAGACCTAGACTGGGCAATATGGTTTTGGTTTTTTATGTTGACAAGCTCCTACCCAATCTCAGGAGCTGTTCACGAAGGGACATACAATCTTTATACACCCGCCGTATCATTCCGTCAAAACGAGTTATCCACCCCGCATAACTATGCGAACCACAAAACTTCATGCACACTCCCGTCTTGGACCCCAAAACATTTGAGACCTGAAAGAAAAGGATATCCTTGTTCATTACAAGCTCGTAACCATTTTGAAACCTCTTCCCTTTCACCATGCTGTACCCTGTACGTTTCGCTGGGCATAATGATGAAGTCGCCCGCACCCAGGCGTGCATAGCGTCCATATTCGCATACCTTCAAGCGCAACGGTTTCTCCTGAACAACTTCTGCAATATGCATCCCGGTTATGCCCGAGACCTTAACCACCATCAAACTACCCTTTTCCGTTTTTAACATCGTTTGCTCCTTTCGGTTAAACCGCGACCTACCCGCGGGTAAAGGTCTCCTCAATGACATTGATGGCGCGAAGATATTTCTCCTGCCGCTTAAAATCCCGTTCGGTGGGATGCGCGATGCGCGAAAGATCCGCATTATCCCGGAGGTCGGCAAGTTTCACCTTACGAGCAAGCTCGGGGCCATTACAAATTCTCTGAATAAACGCATCGTAGTCGTTTTCTTCATGGGGGAGTTTAGTAAGAAGCTCAACTCCCTTCACAATTTCCGATGCATAACCAAGTTCGGAAAGCTTTGCAAGATTTATGCCACCATCTTCCACTACGTCATGGAGAACAGCAACAATGCGTTCCGTGTCGGTAGTGAGTGTAGAATCAAGCATTACCCTCAATGGATGCAAGATATACGGCGCGCCCGCTTTGTCGCGCTGTCCCTTATGCAACAGTGCGGCAAGCAAAATAGCGTCTTCAATGCTTGGTGATGATTTTGTAAACTTTCTCTTTTGAATTGTTTTCCCCACTCTCCCCTCCTTTCTGTTGTTAAAAAGCTGTTTCTTTTGTCTTGAGATATCTACCACATTTACCATAAAAAATCAAGAAAAAGAGATGCCTTATCAGCATCTCTTTTTGTGTCAGCGCACCCTGCCCGTCTTTTGGTATCTTTTCCAAACAGGCAGCCATTCCTCCTTGAAAACACCAAGTTCAATGAGGTCGCAATAGCGCCCTTTCTTGAATACGTGCTTGCGGCGCGTGCCTTCAACTTTGTACCCGCAGTGCAAGCTGTATTGCAGACTGCGTTCGTTGAAATCAAAGACCGCCGAGCATATTTTATGGAGGTTGAGCGTATTGAACGCATAATCAAGTACCAGCATCTTCGCATCCGTACCATACCCTTTCCCCCAATACTCTTTTTCGCCGATGATGGTACCTGTCGTGGCAATTCTGTCTTTCCAGACGATATTGTGGATACCGATATTGCCGATATGCGTGCCGTCTTTCGTATCAATGGCAAGCAATGCATCGTTCTCGCGCGTTGCGAGCTTGCGGAACCATTCCTCTTCCTGCTCTTCGGTCGTGGGCAGTGTGAGAATAACGAACTCCCGCACCTCCGGGTCGTTCACCCAGCACGTCATGCGCGGGATGTCCGCTTTTGCAAGCGGACGCAAGTCAACTTTTTTGCCTGCAAGAAAGATTGGTTTTTGGTTTTTGCCGGTGCTATTCATGGCGCATCTCCTTTTGTGGTAAGGAACAAAAAACTCCAGCGGGATTGCTGGAGCAAGTTCTGAAACCCAAAAGAGGAACATTCACCACCGAAATTGAGATACATAGTTTGCCCCAGCAAATACACGCCCGCAAGAAACGGTCTTTCCAAGCGTGATATTCATCTGTGCAAACCAATGCTGATGCATATATTTGACGATACTACATGTACTCCCGTGAGTCAAGAACTCATAAGAACAATCTAGGGCGTGTGATCGAATCTTTCCAGGCGTCCCCGGTACCCTTGTGGAAATTGAAACTCTTCGGCTGCTTTTTGAATGATACCAAGATACGCAGGAGAAGGGGCCTGATAAGGACACCTGGTTGAGACTTTATACGTATATGCGTGGATCAGCGCTCCCGTCACATCCGCAACATGAACCTCGCTTCTCCGGTAATAAACGGGATGCCCTTCGTATCCATCAAGCCGCGTAAGGTCATTTTCGGATACGGCATATACCAATCCCCAAACTTCTTTTCCTTCATCCTCCACCACATCGGCGCATCCGCATTTCCATCGGGTAGAATAGATCGTGAAATCAAGACGGTGATCTTTAAGAACCGCTGCGCCAAGCAATTTTGAATCCGGACAGCGCTCGCGCATCTGGCGCTGGTCCATATTCGATCCATATGCGAAATAGTAAGTCATAACGAAAATAGAAAATAATGAATATGACGGGAGAGAGTTTTTCTCTCTCCCGTCGTCTCACAAGCCGGCCATCGCTTCCCGACAGGCATCATGACACAATTGCACCCATTCGAGAATAATATCAAAGTCCGGCGAAACTCCAAACATCCTGAATTCCAGGGTCCCGTGAACAGAAATACGGATCAATGTCCATATTCTGCGCGGGTCCTCAACACACCCGCGCTTGTGTGCCTCTACATAGAAATCTTCCCAGTTCTGGTACGGTCGCGGGTCGCAATCGGGAGCAACCGTGCGGTAGATACGAAGACGTTCCCCACTGCCTGATCTGTCGCCAATCCGCGAGAACTCTTTTGTTTTACCGATGACGGCATTATACACCGCAAGCGCGGTTGCATGGTCCGGCATACCCACATGCACATGCGTTCCAACAATGCGACATGCCGCGCAGAGCACCTCTCTTGGCATACTCCGCGTTATTTCGCGATATCTCCCTGTAGGGTCCGGGTACACATCAAGCGGCATCGTTTCCGGCGCGACATCGATATGAAGACGCTGTACACCGACGAGCTTTTCTGCCGCCGACATCTCCTCATCATTCCGAACTAACAACTCCCGAAGTCCGTGTAATGTAGACGGACCGACCCGCTCTTCCAATTGACACGCCGAAAGCTCATATCCAAAACGGTCGCGATCGGTAAGAACTTCCAGCAACTGCGGGGCCGCAGGAACAATATCCCCCGCAAGGTCAACGAGAAAACACTCGCGTTCCACGCCTATCATCAGCGACTTTGCAGGATCAAATCGGAACTTCGCACGAAAGGTTTCCATGACTTCCTCCTTTGTTTTTTTGTTGTGGCCGCACCAGGAGTCTCTGAAAATAAAAACTCCTCGTCGCTTTGCACAATAAAAATTGCGCAAAGGGACGAGGAGTCAGAGCTCACCGTGTTGCCACCCTTTTTGAACAAAAAAAACGCCCGGAGGGCGATCATGTCCTCTCATCAACTCAGACGTCTCGAAAGACCGACATTGATTATCCCATGGTTACGGGGGAGACCGGACTTCCACTTACGCAGAAGCCATCCTGTCCAATGGACGACCGGGGCCCAACCCCTTGCTGTTGCAAGGGACCCAAGTCAAGGATTTTGGAATTGTTAATGTGACTAATTTCAGTATATATAGCACCCGCCGGACTGTCAACCCTCTTAAAACAAATAGCCCTTTTGGATTACTCCAGGCAGGGCTACAGTTTTTTGAACGAAAAGGTAGCAAGGAAACAGGGACACCACGACGTTTGGCGCCATTCCTCGCTTGCAACATACAAAGCGCGCTCAAAAGAAGGAAATGGCCGCATGCCGTTATCGGCAAGTAATGCGCCCAGAAGCGGGTAGCGCGGCGTAGCTCCTTCGGACAGAGTGCCAACCAAGACCACTTCGTTACGTTCCGGAACTTTCCGCACGACGATGAGGTCTTTCCTATCCTAAAAATGAGCATGCGCCTCGTCTATCGTTTCCGCCAGTTCTATCTGTATCATCCCTAGCGAAACCGAATGAATATCTCTCCACACCAGAAGTTCTTTCTTGGCAATCCGCGCCTCGGCAACGGTCGCAAACGCCGTCATGTCGTTTGTGCAAAAATTTTCAAACTGTCCGACTTTCCCCCCTCCCATATTCTTGCCGAAAAGAACTTTCGCTCTACCAATAACCGCAACACATATTACACCCCTGATTACACGCATTGCATCACCCCCTTTCGCAACAGAAAAGTAGCATACAGGATGCTATGATGTCAAAACATGCGTATCCTCTGAAACACTACTCTGAAGCTTTGGATTTTACACCAACATCTCTACGATAATGCATACCTTCAAAGTTGATTGAACCCATTACGGCATATGTCTTTGATAGCGCCTCGGATAGGTTAACTCCCGTTGCGGTAACTCCCAGTACGCGGCCACTATTGGTAACAAGTTGATCATCTTCTCTCTTGGTTCCTGCGTGAAAAACCACACTATCTTCTCCAAAATCTTTTTCCAAACCTCTGATGACCCTCCCTTTTTGATACGGGCCGGGGTATCCGCCCGAAGCGGCAACAACACAACACGCGCTTTTGTCGCTCCATCGTATTACCTGCCGTTTCAACCGCCCTTCAACACATGCAAGCAGTATTTCCACCAGATCAGTTTCAAGTAGGCGCATATACGTCTGCGTTTCGGGGTCGCCAAACCGCGCGTTAAATTCTATCACCTTGGGGCCGTCGCCGGTCAGCATGACGCCGGGAAACAGCACGCCGCAGAACGGCCTGCCGCGCTTTTTGAGCGCCGCGAGCGTCGGCAAAACTATCTTTTCTTTGATCTCTCGCAGGTGGTCATCCGTCACATCCCGCACCGGAGTAACCGTTCCCATGCCACCGGTGTTCGGACCCACATCGCCATCATACGCCCGCTTGTGGTCTTGCGCCGCAGGGAAAAGCATCGCGTCGTTTCCATCGCAAAACGCATGCACGGATATTTCTATTCCCTGAAGAAACTCCTCAACCACAACCTCGTTCCCCGCATCGCCATGCACCTTTTGCTCCATGATTTCCCACAGCGCTTGTTCCGCTTCCTCGGCATTCTCGGCAACCACCACCCCTTTCCCCAGCGCCAGCCCGCTTACCTTTATCACTACAGGAAATGTTCCGGAACGTACATACCCGAGCGCATCGCCCAAGCGTGTGAAGGTCCGAAACCGCGCCGTCGGAATGCCCTCTTCTTCCATGAAGCGTTTTGCATACGCTTTTGACCATTCTATTTCCGCGGCAGAACGTGTGGGGCCGAACACCGCAATTCCCTTTTCTGTGAGCAAATCCGTAATCCCGTCCGCCAGATAGTTGTCGGGGCCAATCACGACCAAGTCAATTTTGTTGTTCTGAGTCCATTGCACGATATCCGCCATCGCGGATATGTCAACATTCTGTGCACATAACGCCGTCCCCGCGTTCCCCGGCGCAACAAAAAGAGCGCTTATCCTGGGAGATTGCTGAATCTTCCACGCAAGCGCATGTTCCCTTCCTCCGCTACCCACAATAAGAACTTTTATTTTCTTTTCCACCTCTTTACTCCACTTTCGTCATACAGTCGCGGCCACCAAAAGCGGCCTTGCCAAAAACCGAAGGCGGCACCGGCAATAAATAGCACAACTGCTGCAATGTGGTGAACGAGAAACCACTGGTCCCACGAGAGACCAAGCCCGTATGTTTCGTAGTCTTTCACCAACTTAATAATATACCACCGCTCCACAAGCGCATGCGCCAAAAACTGGAGCAGGATGCCCAGAACCGTAAAAGCAGTAATATAAATAGTGCGTTTCATAATTTCCTTATCACCCCCTGAATGGCCTTGACTTTTAACAAGCGCTTGATACTATAGAGGTATCACTACGAAAGAGACCCTGCTAAGGCCTGTCCTTGGTGGGGGCTTTTTCTTTATTACCGAGCAAAATTTTGCTTTTTATATCACTGAGATACGTGATCGGCGCGTTGGTTCTTTTTAATAATATTGAGCATTTCTCTTGAACACTTGGAGAAAGGACAACTTTTAATTTTCCTTTTTCCTGTAAAAACTTCACCAAACTGGCATAATCCCCATCGCTGGTCACCAATATCACTTGATCACAAGAATTTTCGTAAACATCTCTGGCGGCCTGTAAAACCATATCGGCATCACAGTTTCCCTTTGGTTTTCCATCGCCGTCATAAACTACTTCTTTAAAAATCAAAGTAAAGCCTGCCTTTTGCAGCGCCTCATACATATCTTTTTCCTTCGGGATCAAGCCGATAAAGTAATACGCTCTCGCTACGCCATATTTATCTGACAGCCATTCTCTGAATCTAAAAAAGTCTATCTTCCATCCAGAATTGCTCACCCCGCGGTACAGATTATTCCCATCTATGAAAGCGTAGTTATTGCCTTTTCGTTCCATACTCACGTTAGTTTACTGCCGAGGTCAACCGTGCCCTTTGCAGGCGTAATAAGCACCCAGCCAATATCGGCATTGTTTTTAAAACCAAGCGTGAGCACTTCCGACGTAAAGTCGGCGACGCGCTTGGGCGGAAAGTTCACCACACAGCACACCAGCATCCCCGCGAGTTCCTCTTTGGTATGCGCGCCGACCGCCTGGACGCTAGATACTTTCGTGCCGATGTCCGGCCCGAAGTCTATGGTAAGTATGAACGCTGGGTTACGGGCCTTTGGAAAATCGGTAACATTTATTACCTTCCCGACCCGAATATCTACTTTTTCAAAATCATCCCAGGTAATCTGTTCCATACCATCATCATGCATTACTTT
Organism: Patescibacteria group bacterium; assembly: GCA_038062295.1. Taxonomy (GTDB): domain Bacteria; phylum Patescibacteriota; class Minisyncoccia; order GWC2-36-17; family WO2-46-25; genus JBBTXL01. The sequence goes on along the minus strand of JBBTXL010000010.1, from coordinate 21,709 downwards.
ACACAAATGCACAAATGAAAAGCACCCGTTTGACTGGGTGCTTCTTTCTACTCTAATATCTTGAAACATTTACGCCTACATCTCGCGGCCCGAATGCCATCGGCAGTAACTCATTGATGGTTGTGACAACAATCTTGTCTTTTTTCGTCGTCGAGAGAATAACCTCCAGATGGCCGCTTCTAATCTGCGAGAGCTCATACAACACCTGCCGGCAGCTGCCGCACGGCGCCGTCACTTCCGTGGTATCAAAATCCTCTCCGTGCCCGATGATGGCAATATGGGTCACACCTCGTAGTCCCATTGCATTCGCTCGCACGACGGCGGCACGTTCCGCGCAGATCGTTTCACCGAATGCGGCGTTCTCAAAATTGGTACCGGTTATCAACTGACCTCCCACCGCTACCAGACACGCGCCTACATAAAATTTCGAGTAGGGGTTATAGGCATTCTGGGAAATCCTCTCTGCCTCATCAAGTGCTTTCCGTTGAACTTCACTCAATTCGCTGTACTGAAAACGTTGGTAATGCATAGATATCCCTCCTGTAAAAGAACGGCTATGATATAGGCCGATCGATCAGTGAAAGGTCGGCCCGCCATTAACATCGGCAGCCTGACCGCGCTCCTGCCACATTCCCATTGCGGAAAGCTCCTCTATTTCTTCCGGCCCGACAGCAGCAAGAACATCGCTGTCGATGATGAACTCTGCCCGGATGCGCCGGGAGCCGTGTTCGATCTCCGCGTGAAATATCGGCCCCGCAAAGACACCGAGGGAACCATAGTTTCCGCATTGGGTAACCATTCCTTCCATGCCGGATGTTTTCACGCGCGCTTTCGTTCTCTTCTCGTGAAACATCCTGAATCCCTCTAAAAATAGAGTGGTACGCATCTCCTCATCGAGCGCGCCACCATTCACCATCAGACAACAAATCCTCTGCATCATGGGCATCTCCTTTCCTATTGTAAAAGGTCAATTGGCTCTCGAATATCCCTGGCAAGTAAGTATCCATCGTAATGCTCGAAACGTATTTCGTCAAGCGGAACATAAAAGCGCCCCGACATGCCGTCGGGGCGCTTGCTTTCTTAGATACCTGCTAAAACATCTTCTCGCCCGACGCTTTCCAGCGCTTCCATAAGTGATACGCCGCTACAATATACACCACACCGACAATGAGGAAAATAACCTTGCTGGAAGAAATGGACATGCCGATATTCTGCCCCAAAAGACCGGTCAATCCTAAGTTAATACCCGACACCACGCTCACGAAAAAGGCATACAGGTCGCGCGGTTCCTTGCCGCCAAAGAGCATTCTGCCGTTCGTATTCCAGCGATACAGCATATAAACCGAAGCAACGCCAGAGATAACCCATGCCAAATGCAATAACGGACTCGTGATGCCATACAGGAACGGAAGGAAATAAAACACTGGCGGTATGCCGCCCAAAAAGAGCGCGAGCGCCGCGATAGCCAAACGTGCCTCCGACCACAGAAAACTGTAGCGTTCAAGCTTATCCGGCTGGGTGTGTTCTTTGATATCCATAGAAAATAAATTTAATGATTACCTTAAACACAGCATAGCACAGAAGCGGCGGAAAAACTATGGCTTGACTTTGCGGTATACCACGTACGAATACACGACGGTCACAAGTGCGATAACCCCTGCGGGAACCGCAAGAAACATAACAACAAACACGCTGTCGCGAAAAAATATTCCGAGTAACGCTATCAGTGCCGCAATTTTAAACAGCCGCGCGCCGAGCCGGTGCGTTTTCTCCCATACGCCGTCATCCGAAAGCGTCCAGGGCGTGCGAATACCGACAAACCAGTTGCGCTTGGCGTGCTCCAAAATTACCCCGAGCGCGTACAACAGGAGCGCCACCGCCGGTATCATTGCAACGGTGAAATTGAACCGGTACTGAAAATTCCAAAACATTGATAGCGCAAACAGATATGCGAAAAAGATGAACAGGAGTATCCAGAACGCGTTGTAGTATTTCCTGAACGATTCAATATTCGTTTTAAGCGGGTCAATCACGGGAATGATGTAATACAGAACGAACAATCCCGCCATCAGCAAAGGGAACAGGAAAACACCCCAGAATTTCGGCATGAAACCGTCCGCCTCCCCGGCCGCATTCCAGTGCGAGGCAACCGTTTCGGGTAGGTATGCGTATACGGCAACGCTCACCGCAAAAACAAGCGCAGTAAGCCCGCATAAAATAATGGTGGTGATCTTGGTCGTCATGGCTGTTTATTCACCACGATTCATGTACTTCATGTATACGACCGTGAGCGCCGGCAGAAGGGTCGTGATAATAGTATCGTGCAGACTGTCCCAGTAGTCTATCGCGCGTCCGAAGGCGAGCGAATCGCGCGCGTCCAGCGTTTCAAGCAGCACCGAAAAGATAAGTGGCGCGATAAGAGCTTTCCAGGATGTAAGGCGTATTTTGAACAGGTAGCACACCAGCAAAAACACCGCAAAACCGAGGATGATGTGAAACCCATCCCGCGACACATCAAACAAGTCCACCATATCTAACTTGAATAATTGATACTCTGCCATGCAATCCTATCGAATTTTGGTAAGGTCGCCGTTTATGATGGTCGGGTTCATGCCAAGCAGCTCGTCTCTCAAAATATTGTCCGGCACGGGGTTATAGAGAAATATCTTTTTGCCGGCATCGAACGCACAGAATATTTCAAGGAATGTCGCGCCACCAATGTAATTGGGCTGGCCATATTTCTCTAAATTCGGAACGAATACCGCATCGTTATCAAGCACTTTCGCTTTCTGCCGATGAATCATGTCCGCTTTCCATTTCTGATGGGCTTCCGGACTAACTTTTTTCATATCCTCCTCCTTCATCGGCTCCTCGTAACTGTTTGGCAGCGTAATAACATGCCCCATACGCTCAAGCTGCTCCTGAATGGGAGGGATTTTTTCGTATACATGTTTACTGCAGCAGATGAACAATTTCATGATATAAGCGCTTTTAGTAATTCCGGGAACTTTTCGGTTTTCATGTCGCCGAAGGTAAAGTGGCCTTTGTCGGTGAACTCTTTCACCGTGATATTCCCACCTTTTAGAGTTTCTTTCAACATCTTCACGCTTTTCAGCATTTCGCAGTTATCGTCTTTGGATACAAAAATGATAAGCTCGTGCGTTCTTTTTGCCAAGTTTGGGTCTATGGTGAAATTAAAAAATCCTGTTTTTAACCAATGGTCCGGGTCAAGCCACGGCGCGACCAGCGCCACTTTCCCTACCTTTATTTTCTTGTTCTCACTCAACCACCGCACCAAAAATCCCGCGCCACAGCTATGACCGATCAGCATAGTGTCCTTGCGCAGAATAAATTGTTCAAAAGCTGACCGCCATTTTTTATACACTGGTTTGTACGGTTCTGGTAATTCCACTGTCTGGGCGAGTGCGCCCTTTAAGATGAGTTGCCGTTGCAACCACGGCAGCCAGTGCTTGCTGGATTGTGCCTGGCTCTTGGAATTGAAATACTCTTTTTTTGACGGCATCCCGTGCAGAATGATGGCGGTTTTCATGGGACTATTGTAACTCATTTTCTCCTGGAAACTAAATCTACGTTGGAACCCTTGATAGTGATGTCAAGGTCTCCAGAATAAATAAAAGAGGCGACACCATTATGGTGCCGCCTCCAAGCGTTTCAGACAAGAACTATGGGTTTCTCGCGGGGATCAATCCGGATAACCCCATCAAAGCCATCGGCGTCAATATCCTTTGCGAGTTGGTGAAATAATTCATAGTCTCTCGCGGGGGCGTTAGGCAAAAAGAAGGTAAGTTTTTGTCCTTGACGCGCCGACATTTCTTCTACCTTGGCAATGCCCGGCTTCTGCCAGAACCAAGAATCCACCACAGAAAGCGGAGTTGTGAAATACAGCGCCACCACGCGGGTCGCCCCGTACTCGCGGAGCATCTTTACCAGATACTTTCGGTCATCGCTTTCCCCTGTCCAAAGGTCAAGAACAAGTTTAACCCCCTTGCCGGTCGACAACTTGAACCGCAGGAAACGACTCAAAACCTTGGAGGCGTAGTAATGCCCGCTGCCATAGGGGCTGAGGTCGGTCGAACCAAAGCGACGCGTAAGAATCTCATCACGACTGACGAGAGATAACCCAGGCTGATTTTCAACGAGCCGCGCGCCGTAGGTACTCTTTCCGGCTCCCCGCTGGCCAACAAGCAAGAAAACGCATTTCTGATGCGTACTGCGGTTACCCATGCCCGTCCTCCTTTCTTTTTGGTTTTATTCCATTGTCAAATAGCCACTATTTTCAGCGAATCCTACACTTCCTCTGTACATCATTTCTCACCAAAAATCAAGGGTGCGTCATGGCAACTCGTTCCGGCACATCGCTTCCGTGAGTTCGTAATTTATTGTCCCCATCCTGATTTCTGTTGCTACACTTTCAAATCTGTTTTTTTGATAATCTCTGTTGAGACCGTATCAATGTTTTGGTCGGCATCAATAACGATGGCCCCGCTTTTTTGCATATGGTTCTCCCACCAGTCTTTCCAACTCATAATCCATGTTTGAACTTCTGGAGTCTTGCCGAAATCCCCTGCTTTGCGATCTGTGAGTCTTTGGCGCAGAATATCGGGATTTGCTTTCAGGAGCACGACGGTGTCAAAGAGTGGTAGGAGTTCGTCCATGTCTGCCGCAATGCCGCAGTAAAATGTAATTTCCTCTCCCGCCCTGCTCATAAGCTCTTTTAACTTACCGCTATCGCATATCCATTGATTCTGTTCCACTAACTCAAGATTATCATTATCGTGTTTGATCGTGAGCATACCGGTCTTTTTATCTATCATCTGAAATAATCCTTCCATATCTTCAATGTCATGCGCAGAATAGCCGCGCTTTTGAAGTTCACCACACACAGCAGACTTCCCCGACCCGGCAACACCCGTAATGAGAATGGATTTTTTCATGTAAAAATTTAGATCCTAAAAAGAAACTGGATTATTTGAAAAGGAAAAAGACTGTACTTGTATACAGCATGCTCAACGCAAAATATACGAAAATCGCCGAGAAAAGTTTGAACATGAACGGAACTACTTGGGGGTTGGAAAGTATCCCCCGAAACCAAGAAAATGCGAGAGCGACCCCGATGGTGGAAATCAGCCACCCAACTTCTACGAGCAGTAAAAAGAGGTACTGTCCATAGTGTATCTGTCCGCCAAGAACTATCGCTTTTGGTATGCAGACCGTTATCCAAAACGTCCATAGAACGCCATTTGCAAGTATCATAGCGGCTATTTTCCCAACACCAAAATGAACTTTCTCTCCCAAGTCCAAGCTTCTGATCTTCCAAAGTTGCGTGGCTATCCACACAAGAATGCCAGCCCCGATAAACGAAAGAGCGTAAAAGAAAGACTGGGACAGTCCCAGCGAAGAAAGGGCAACAAGACTCGCCAGAGCTACCGCCGTCTCCACAAGCAGCGCCCACAAGATAATGCGCAGACTCCGAGAAAAACCGGATTGCAGTATTTCGGTGAACGTCGCAGCCAAAACCGGCCCGGGAACAACCCCTCCCACAAGACCCAACATAAATGCCGTGAGAATTTTTTGTGTCATCTATTTAAGTTGCCCCTGTGCCTATTTCCGTCAGTTTCTCTTTTAAGAAATTACTAATTAATCTATGAGCTGTTGGGTTCATAGAATCATAAGGTGCACCGGAGAGATACTCTTCGATTAGCACCCATTTCCACTCGGAAAACTTCTCTGGTTCCATTAATTTTGGCTCTTGATCTGTAGTGCAGTAAAAAATTGTGACAACATCACCTTCTTTCGCTCCGGGAATTTCAGCAATGATGTCAATAATATTGACGTTAGTAATATTAATCTCTTCCTTTATCTCGCGCCGCAATGTTTGTTCGACGGTTTCTCCGGTATCGCATCGACCGCCGGGCGTGGTCCATACGGAAACAGTCTTCCATTTATCGGGAGTATAGTTTCGAAAACCGAGCAAAACACTTTTATCTTTAACTAATACCGCGGTCGGACAGATTGATGGGTCACCTATTTTTGA
>JBBTXL010000010.1:0-15644 GCA_038062295.1 Patescibacteria group bacterium | reverse complement strand
TTTTGAAAGTTTATCTTTAAGAATACCTATATTATACGCTCCTTTAACGCCGAACCTATCTTAAACCGGCCGGCCCCTCGGTCTCATAAATTTCTCCGTCAAATTCCACAAGGCTTTTTTGATTACTTTTATTCTAGCACTTTGGAAATGGGGTCAGCCACCATTCTTCGGTCAGGACTCTCTGTCAGTTGGCGGACTGTGCTTCCAAACCCTCCCCATCCTAAAAATAAAACAGCCCCCGCGACACGCCGTGTCGCCCGTTCGGGGTTTCCGGCCTGTATCTCAAAATGCACGACTCAGTTCATGCGATGACAGCAACACCTACTGATAAAAAAAGTAAGTGACAGGTTACTTGCCCGCGGCAAAGCGCGAAAGAAGCTCTTTTCGATAGAACACGGCGACACCCAACATAACGGCCGCGACGGCCGCGTATACCCACCACGAAGATGCGCCGCCTCCGGCCGCCTGTTCGTCAAATATCACTTCGGCTTTTTCGGCGGAGCTTACTTCGGTGATAAGATCCGGCTCGCCGTCGCCGTCCCTATCGGCCAGTTCAAGATCGACCGTGTCGCCGTTTTTGAAACGAAACCACAGATCGGCAGCCCCGTTCTCGTCCTCGTCGTACGCCGTCCACACGAGCCGGTCGCCCTGGTAATACGACGTTCTGTCGTTCACGCCGTTCCCGTTCGTGTCCGTCTCGAGCTTTTGGTCGTATTCAAACAGATAGCCGGCAACGCCTTCCTTGGCAAACCCCGCAAAAGGAGCAGACAACGCCGCAGCCGCGATGATGGCGATAGTGAATGTTATTTTTTGCATGATTCGAGAATTTCGTTATGCACCCGTTCGCGCTCCTGTGCTTCCAGCACAAACAGCAAATCTTTCAGGCGCTCGTTCTCGGCCGCGAGCGCGTCCGCTTTCCGCCGGCGCTCCGCGTTTTTACGGTAACTCTCCTGCAAAATATCGTCCAGCAGTTTGTTCTTCAGATGCTGGTTCTTCAGAATCTCTATCTCCTCGGGAGTAATATCTGCCGAGGGAAAAGTCTGCTTGATGGATTCGGAAATGAGCGTGGTCGCGACGGTAGCCGGGTCGCCCACGCTTTCAAGCGCGTCCAGCGCCGCGGACAGCCCGACGGACTTCACCTTTCCCGACACTTTTTCCGTGTTGATGGCGATGGCCGAGTCGGCCGGCGTGACGCTGCGGACGATTTTGATATACGCGGCGACGGATTCAACGTGGCTCGGCAGATCGTACATTTTCTCGAATGTTCCGCCTGACGCGCGGCCGCTTTGGATATTGTCGTAAGTGATCCATGCGAGCCGCCAGAACGACTTCAGCAGGTTCGTTTTGATGTTGTTCGCGAGCGCCTGTTTGTACTCCTTCATTTCAAGCCGCATGCGGCGGTCTATCTCCATATCCCGCTCAAGGAGAAACACCGCTTCGGCGTTGGCGACCATTTTTGAGAGCGCTTCATAGTGCTCTTTCGCTTCGGCGCTCCGCTCCGGAACCGGTATCGCGTCGTCTATGTCGGAATATTTTTTCCAGTTCCGTTCGAAGTCTCCTGGAAGGCACTGTGTTTCTTTGCCGGTCTTTTCGAAGTACCGGCACGCGTCGCCGGAGAATCTGCCGCCCGCGGCATGGCAGGAGGCGATAAAGCTCGCGCGCAGCGCGGCGACATGCGCGTTGTATTTGGCGTTGAGGATATAGTTCGCGATATGCCGCTCGCGCCCGATATCTTCGCACATTTCGTTGTGCCGCGCGCATTTGCAGATGCGATAATCGATGCGGGCTCCGCAGAAGTCATCCCTGATATCCGGCTTCTCGAACATGACGGTGCGCGTGAGTTTTTCAGCGGACACCTCTCCGGCCGGCAGAAACACCGCGGCCGCAAAGAACAAGCCGGCAAGAAGAGAAAGTATCGTTATTTTTGCGAACATATTCGGCATCATGTCCGTTCGGTTACCGCTTCGGGCAGGGTTCGCCGCCCGGGAGGCCGCACACCTTAAAGATGCTGCCGGAGGATTTGGGAACCGCCAGAGGCGGCGTTGCGGCCGCGGAGGTCTCCCCGCTTTGCGCCGCATCAGCGCCTGACGATGTCGTTCCCGCGGGAGGCGCCACACAACTGATTTCAGGACCCTGCAACTCTACCAACCCGGCCCTTGTTCCGCCCCCGTATGTTACCATCGGCTCTCCCGGGGTGCCTCCTTTGACGTGGGTTATTGTCGGTTCGGGATCATATATGGGTTTGGCTCTGAAAATAATCGTATCGCGGCCTGACTTGACGCACGTGAATCGAGTCGTTACCCGATACTCTTGCGTGGCACCGAGTTCCGCCGCTAGAACAACCCTATTGGGCTCAACGACCCCATATGTATTAAGAGTGTTACTACCATCTCCCTTAAGCTTCCATTGGGTGCCGTTCCGAACCTCGGTCGCTACTATCGTGTAGTTCCTCTCTTCCGGACGATACTCGTTCTCCCTATCACGCGTTGTCACCTGGTACCTCGCTTCTCCCGTGTCAAGATCTTTTACGATTTTGGACAGCTGTTCGAATTTTCCGGGAGTAACGACGTGCGTGATATCAAATGACTGTCCGACCGTGGCGGTAATATTATTTTTGGGAAAATACTGTGCGTCAAATATATACCGATCGGTGAATAAAAGGTCGGAGAAGTGGGATAAAGCGCCCGAGACGGTGAATGTCCCGCGCGCTTCGTCAAGCTGGAAGTCCTTGATATCAAGAATCTCGGTTTTTCTTTCCTCGCCGGAGAACGTGAGGAAGGCGGGCGTATATGCTTTGTTTTTGTCGTAGGGCAGAGTGATCGATGCCGTTACGGGCTTCGAGAATATAAGTCCGTCCGGCTCAAGCCGGTACATCCTCGCAGAATCAGACGATGCGATGGCCGTCATGGTGATATCAGCGAGCGTGCCGCCTTCAAGCACGGCGTCTTTGGGTATGCGCAGCTCCACCGTGCCGTCGCCCGAACGCACGACGAACGCGTCGGCATCATCCCCCGGAAAAGCAAAGTACACCCCCGCAAGCACCAGTAGCACAAGCCCCGCAATAAGAATATATTTGCTCATATCTCTCCTTCCATCTTACCTCAAAACAAAAATGCCCGCAAAGGGGCGTTTGGGAAACCTTATTTTATTGTCCCTGTCACTATATTCACCAGAAAATAAAATTGAAGGAAACGAAAGTTATATGTTAAAGTAACCCAATGGATAGAATAAACATCTACATAGATGGCAATAATCTCTATAAAGCTGCAAAAGAGCTTGGCTTTGAAATTGATTATAAAAAGTTTCGTGGCTGGCTTCGTCAGAAATATAGTCCGGTAAACGCATATCTTTTCATAGGATTAGTGCCAAGTCGTACCGCATTTTATGAACATCTTCAAGAATGCGGCTTTATCCTTGTTTTCAAACAGACCATTTCTGTAGCCGGCACCGTAAAGGGCAACTGTGACGCCGAGCTTGTTCTTAAAACTGTTTCTGATTTTTACACGAAAGCATTTACTTCATGTATCTTAATAACCGGAGACGGCGATTTCGGATGTTTAGTTGAATTTTTAAAAACTAACAAAGCTATTGATCGTATTATTTCTCCTGATGAAAACAAATGTTCGATTTTGCTGAAGAATAAGAATACTGAGATAACTTTCCTGAACAATCATTATCATAAGTTCTCCAGATAGGGCTTAAAAAGAAAAAAGCCCCCGATGCAGACGAATCTGCACAAGGGTCTCTTTCGTAGTGATACTTAGATACTATACCTATCTTATACGCAAGTCAATAGGCCATTATAAGATAGGTGCACAGCTTAAAGCTCGCCCTCTTCCCCATCATCCTACCTCAAAACCAAAACACCTGCAAAGGCGCGTTGGAAAATCTTATTTATTGTCCCTGTCCCGATTTTCCAAAACCGGCCCGGGAACAACCCCTCCCACAAGACCCAACATAAATGCCGTGAGAATTTACTGCGGCATTTATCTAAATTGTCTCCTTTCAGTGTATCAAATTGAGGAGTCTCAGTCTGATATTTTTCGAGCTGTAAATACCCAGAGAAATAGTTTCCAGGTTGATACAAAAAACCCGATAATCAATAAAAAGAGAGCTATCCTTCTAAACCACAAAGCGTAGCTATTTGTCTTTACCGCTAAAGTTGCAGAAGTAAGAGTTATCGGGTCATTTTTGTCCTCGAGAAGTCGCGTCTCTTTATTTACATACTTTTGCGATGCTTCATCAAGAGTTTGTTCAAAAAGATAAATATACCCATCATAAAGAAAACCTCTTTCATCTCGTGAGATATGTATGCAAGTAGGTTTTCCATCTAAATTAGAAAAAATGCTTGTCTGCACGACTCTATCAAAAACCTCTGAGATTTTAGGATGATCGGATTCATAAAAAAATAGGTTTTTGGTCCATTGCTGAGCTAACCCTATAACTTGATTGCTATTTAGAGGAAGAATGTTAATTACAAATTTTGCATTATCAACTGTTCCCTGATTCTTATACGAACTTCCCTTACTTGAGAAACAGACATTATACCAACTTAGACCAGGAATAATGCCGAACATCTGATTAAGAAAAAGATTCGCTCTTTTTTCCGGGTAATCAGAATTAACATATAAGAGAAAAGAACCGGAATTTGAGAGTAAATTGAAACTTTGTGGTCCATCTGGAGGGACGAGATATACGACGACCACAGCCACGATTACAAGACTTAAAAAACGCATCCAAAATTTCCAATCTTTTATGATGTTCAATTTGTCTTCTTTCATAATTTTCCAAGACATCTGAGTCTCTCAACTTAGGAAATCGGAACAGGGACAATTATTGCAATGATGCAATCAAGAGAAGCTTATTGTAGGGAAACTCGTTGGAATGAAGCGACGATTTTTGCTTCTGCTCGACCACTGTAAAACCATGCTTATTCAGGGGAAATGAATGGGAAAATGGAGCCACCATTCTTCGGTCAGGACTCTCTGCTAGTTGGCGAACTGCACTTGCAAACCCTCCCCATCCTAAAACTAAAACGGCTCCCGTGCAAGGTGGGACCGATTTTAGCTAGAAGTGAGGACAGAGACAGTTTGTTCGTGCTACTTTTCGATAAACCATATTTGCATTCTGCTTTTGAACGTGAAATTACCGTCTGTGAGGTACTCCTCTACGCTCTTGGCGTTGAGCTTTTTATACTCCTCTTTCTGCACATCTTCCAACAGGTTAAATGTAGAATGGGACTGAACATAGCCGAGAATTTCCTCCGCCGAGTACACATCATCAAAATCAAACTCCTTTATTTCAACCTTGGTAAAACCAACTCGTGAAAATACATCTTTGGAAACCGGCTCTTTATTCGTCTTAGGAATCTCGGGGATAAACCGTTGTAAGTTTTCAACGGCAAATGCCGGAAGGTATGCATTAACACTGCTCGGCGCATACTTCCAAAGGGCGCATAGTTTGCCGTTTGGCTTCAGCACCCGGATAATCTCTCTGCCCGCCACATCATAGTCAAACCAGTGATACGCGGCCGCCGCTGTCACGAGATCAAAAGACCCGTTTTCAAAAGGAAGGCGTTCGGTGGGTGCAACAACAAAAGAGATAGTATGGACACCGATGTTCTTTGCCGCATCAATCATTTCTGGGGATTTGTCGGTCCCCGTGACATGTTTGTAGTAGCCAGCAAGATGGTGGGTGACCAACCCCGTGCCACAGCCCACATCAAGAACTGTGGATGCTGAATCGGGACAAAATGAATAGATCAAATTATAGACCGTATCACTATAATCACGGCGGTACTTCACATACGCATCCACGATCTTCCCAAAGTTGTTTCTTGACCTTGTCACTTTCATACTAAAAGAAATGGGAGTGGGGAAATGGGGTCAGCCACCATTCTCGACTCTTGCTAAAAACTCATTTATTTCCGATATCGCAGCCTTTTGCTCTGAGTTGGAAACAGTGTTGAGCACGGATAGTGCCTTTCTTAACATATCGAAAGTTGGTTCATTAGGAACCGATGCGAGTTCTGGAATCTCCTTCCTATCTTTGTGAAACTCGCTTATCAAAAAGTCTGTAAAATCTGCATCCCCTCTTACTATCTTTTTTATGCCATTGAAGCACATAGAGATAAGGAAGGTTATTCTATCCGAAATATCTCGAGGTGTTCTTTTGGTTTCAGGAATAATGTTGCCAGTCTCTACCCTTTTGTTTTCGAAAAGAACCTTTGAATCTGGCAATATACGAGAGCTTGAAAAAGGACAAAGATAGAAATCGATTCTGACAAGTTCATTTTCAATTTTATAGATTATAGCCGTTTGAATTCCATTTAAAGGAAAGTTATTTTGCATCTCATGTAGAAGCACAATGTGACCAAACTTTATATAAGAAATCATTCTGTTTTCAATAACTTCTCGAATTTTCTCATCTTCAAATGTGATCCAAACATCAATATCACTCAAAGCGTCGTTAGTTCCTCGAGCTGTTGAACCAAAAATATGTGCTTCAACTGCATCATCCTTGAAAAAGGCAGCGATATCGTTTGTTGTCCTTTCACAGATGCTTTTCATCTTTTTAGCAAAAATTTGGTCCATATGTGTACGGTGGGCTAAATTTGATACTCCTCGGACGCCGAACCTATCTCAAATTATAGCCCTTCGTCGTCCCATCAACACGGGACTCGTTCGGGACAAACGCAGGTGGCACATTCGGCCTACTGTCTTTGGTAGTCCCTCACATACGTTCGGGACCAATGAAAATCCGAAACTCGCAAAGCTCGTTGGGATTTTCTATTGGCTGCCGGGCAGGGATTCGGACCCCGATAAACGCCTTCAAAGGGCGCTGTCCTACCGTTAGACGCCCCGGCAATTGTCATACTTCTTGCCAAAATTCTTTTTCATCAACCTCGGCGAGCTCCAAAACTCCTTTCAGAGTACCGCGAGCAAGCTCCCGATGCATAGGGACTATCGTAATAATCTTTCGGTATCCGACATTCCTCCCGAGTTTCGCATGACTCCCCTTTTGAGAGATAAAAGAAAAGCCGAATGCTCGGCATAAGGTTTTCACAACGCGCTTGCCCGAGAGCGTTTTAGGCATGGTTGACTTCCAGCGTTGTCACCAATGGTGCCATTCTTGAGAGATATCGTTTTGCTTTGGGCGTGTCCTCTAAAAAAAGCTCAACCGCTTCCTGCAAATTTCTTTGCGCGTCTTCAATGGTTTTCCCCTGACTTACCACGCCAAGCTCAATACACCGCGCAACAAACCACTTGCCGTCCTGATTGATCACTGTTGTAAATCGGTATTTCATAAAACCACTATACCACACCTTGAAAATATTTCAATATGGCGAGTTCAAGCGGCAAGGTGGCGATGGAGGTTTTTTTTGTCATATCATGCGCCTCAATGAGCGCGGCCATGAGCGATTCGGCTTCACCGTCCTTCAGCTTTTTGCACTGTGCCACCATAACGGAAAACTGCTCGTCGGTCAATTCGGGCGCGGCGGCTTGGCGGAGCGTTGCATCCAAACGCAACAGCATCATGGCGCGGGCATAGTTAGTAAGCGATTTTAAAAATTCCTCCATGCTCGCACCCATCCGGTACATTTCGTTGAGCACCACAATAACACGCGCCATATCCCGCTCAAGCAATGTATCCACGAACGCCGCCGTGCGCGCAACGCCCACGATGCCGAGCGCCTGCTCCACCACAGCTGGCGTGAGTTTTTCGTGCGTGAACGAAAACACCTGGGTGAGCATGGACTCGGCATCACGCAGGCCCCCCTCGGCCGCGTGCGCCACCATGCGTAACGCCGCTTCGTCTGCTGTGCGCTTTTCTTCTTTAGTGATGCGCGTGAGTTTCTGGAGAATTTGTTCCGCCGAAAGCTTTTTGAAATCAAACCGTTGGACGCGTGACAGAATGGTCGCCGGCATTTTGTCGGCCACCGTAGTTGCCAATACAAAAATAGCGTGCGCCGGCGGCTCCTCCAACATTTTTAAGAGCGCATTGAACGCTTCTTTGGTAAGCTGATGCGCCTCATCTATGATATACACTTTGTATGGCAAAAACGAAGGCACCTGGCGGATGCCATCGCGTAGTTCGCGTATCTCGTCTATCCCGCGATTTGACGCCGCGTCTATTTCCACCACATCCATTGCCCGGCCGGATGCAACCGCTTTGCAGCGTTCGCATTCGTTGCACGGCGCGCCCTGTTTTGGTTTTTCACAGTTGACCGCTTTGGCAAGAATGCGCGCAAGCGTCGTTTTCCCCGTGCCGCGCGGCCCCGCAAACAAATATGCATGCGCCACCATGCCTTTGGCAACCGCGTTTTTGAGCGTCTGCACAACATGCTCCTGCCCGATAACTTCCGAAAAGTCACCGGGCCTATATTTGCGATACAACATCCCTCCGCTCATTTGTTGAATACGATGAACTTATAGCCCAAAAAGTTCCAGAACAGCCCCACAAAAGCGCCCGCAACCGCGCCGATAGTGCCCCACAAGGTTTCCACTGAACCCTCGGGCCTGAACGCAAACACAATAGAAAACGCCACGCTGTTGATAAATAACCCGATGAGACTGACAACAAGATATTGGGTGTATTCTTTCGTCACCGACCCTTCCCGGTCCTGGAACGTCCAGAGTTTGTTCCAAACATACCCGTTAACGCTCGCAACCAAAAATGAACTCATCTTATAGAGCGTCCAGGTGGTGATGGGAATGAACAGCACGAACAGCTCTTTGGGACTCGCGCTCCCCGAAAGATAAATGAGAAGCTGGAGTATCCCCAGGTCAATAAAAAAATTCGACGAACCAACGATCCCGAACTTTCCGATCTGGAACAGAGGCGCAAAGAATGCACTCAAACGATGCGCGACAAAAAGGCCGAACGGAGCAAGGAGCGCAAAAATAAGGAACAGATAGTTTTGCAGTGGCACACTCACACCCACACTGATAAGAATGAACGGCACCAAAGCGCCGATGACCGCACCCAGAAAGATGCTCGCGAACATATCGGTGCGCGTCAGCGAAGGAACGGAAACGGGGTTTGTCATATGGTTATCAACTGTTTTAATGGCTTAAAGCGTTCTTGGATCTCAAGCTCGATGCGCCGGCGGTCCGTGCCATATTTGACACGCGACAACTCTTTCAGAATGCGGCCGATCTCGGCGTTCCCCGCGCGGGGAAGCTCCACCGCCACGTTGAACGGGCGGACCGCCATGCTGTTGACCAGGAGCTTCGCATAACAATTCAGGTTGTCCAGGTTGATGATATCGTGAGCGCCGAACTCCGGCGCAACCTGTTTTTCCAGAAAAGCCGCATCCTCCACACCCATCCGGAATATCATCATGGAGCCGACATTCCCGAACACCGCCTGTTTGATACTTTCTTTCAGCTGCGCGATAAACTGGTGCGCGACGGTGAGCGACAGGCGGTATTTGCGGGCTTCGGACAATATAACAGAAATGGAGTCTGTTGCAAAATTCTGGAACTCATCGATATAGAAATAAAAATCCTTCCGTTCCGCTTCCGGAATGTCGGTGCGCGAAAGCGCCGCCATGAGGATCTTGCCGGTGATGATCATACCAAGGAGCGAACTGTTGATCTCGCCGACGCGCCCCTTGGCAAGGTTCACGAGTACGATCTTTTTCGCATCCATCGCTTCGCGGAAGTTGATGGAACTTTCTTGCTGCGCGATGATGGGACGCACGAACTCGTTGGCAACGAACGTATTGAACTTGCTCGTCACATACGGCGTGATGTTGGCAAGCGACGCTTCACCGCCGGCTTTTTCCGCTTCCTTTTCCCAGAACGCTTTCACGACCGGGTCGCTCACGCCCGCGAGTTTCAGCTTGCGAAATACCGGGTCGGAAAACACGCGCGGCACTTCGAGCAAGGTGGAGCCGGACGCAGGGTCGGCCATGATAAGCAGTAGCGCATTGCGCATGTACTGCTCGAACATGGGCCCGCCCGTTTTTGAAAGATCGTATAGTTTGTCAAAGATGCTGATCATTTCGTTCACAATGAACGTCTTTTGCTCCGGAAACCGCGGGTCGTACTCAAGCATGTTCAGGCCGAACGGCCGCTCCAGGTCCCCCGGATCAAACACCACAACATCGTCGGCGCGGTGCTTGGGAATATGCGCCAGCACATCTTCCACCGCATCGCCGTGCGGATCGATGAAACACACCCCTTCGCCGTTCTCAATATCCTGTATGATCATGTTCTTCATGGATACGGACTTGCCCGTTCCCGTTTGCCCGACAATATACAAGTGCCGGCGCCGGTCATCCGCGCCAAGCCGAACCTGCTTTTCCTCGCCCCGGAACGCGTTGGTGCCGATAATGATGCCGGTTTCGGGCATGCCCGACGGCATGGGAGCCGAGCGGCTTTTGAGAGATTTGATCTGCTTGGTATCCAGATACGGCGTCGGAAAGTGGAAAATACTCGTGAGTTCCTCGGTATTTAAGATCATGCGCTGACTTTGTGAAAAATTGCGGAACGCAAAATCATACTCCAAACGCAACAACTGCTTCCCCGAAAGCCGATGCGCCGTAAACCCGTTGGCGTGGGGATGCGTGAATTGCTGGAACGCGCTGTCAAGACCCGCAAGAATGGCGTCTGCGCGCGTCTGGGTCAGCGCCGACGCCAAAAGCCGGATGTTAACGTCAAACCCAACTTTGGATGATTTCTCCTCCAGGGCTTTTACGGTCTGCTCATCCACCGTCAGCACCTTGCGCCGTTCATGTTCGTCCTGCTTTTCTTCTTTTTTGGGGGGGTGGAACAACGAGGTGAAGAGATCGAACATTCCTTTCGCCACATGTCCCTGGGCATCAGAAAAGGACTTTCCCTGGCGCATGGCACTGATAATTTCGCGGACTTCGCTATTCCATGTCGCGTTCGGTTTTATGATGACCTGCACGGCGCACCCTTCCCCATGAAAAGAAAGCTTTGACATTGCATTCGCAATAAAATTCAGCGGGTCAGTTTCCAGCTCCCGATAGGTTTTGACGGGAAGGAAGAAACTTTTTGCGAGCGTGAGATAAGAACCGGCGCTTGCCCCGACCGGATTGAAAATGTTGTATTCGGGTACGGACTCAATGCGCGCATCGGGCAAAAATCCCGTGATCTGCTTTTCGGCGAGCTCGACGTACTTTCGCGGGACGCACAGGTAAAAGTGCACCTCTTCGCCGATGGACGGCAGCACCATTTCAAACGACAACGCCGAAGGCCCCCGAAACATTCCTTTGAGCCACCCTTCGCGCACCGCCCCGATGCCGGCGTAGAACTGCTCCATCACGCCGATGAGCTTTTTTATCTCTTCTCCCTGCAACTCTTTCGTTTTGTGCAGCGGCACCGCAACCAACAGCAGCACCAGGTTGAGGGAATAGTTCAGATCCGTTTTTGTCTGCAGCGTGCGCAGTGCAAAAACAATGTACCCGACAACCCCCGCAAAAACGATCGTGGTGAAAATAAAAAAAGGCAGGAGGCCGTCCTCGGTCATTGTAGTTCGTCAATTTTATGGCGGGCGACAAGTTCCTGATACAGCTTGTCCACCACCGCGTCGTGGAACGCGTCCAGAATGAACGGGTCATTGTAAGCGCGCGCCTGGCGCACCGCTTCTGCAATACCGCTCTCAAACGCAACCCCCACGAGATGCTGGAGCTTTTCCTGGATCTGCCGCTTCACGTCGTCGGACATGGCGTTGCTCATACCCCGCCCTTGAAGGATGCTGCGCCGTGCGCATCGCAAACCTTTCTATTAAGATTTACTTCATTCATGACTGTGTTCATATTATTTCATATTTCTCCGTTAAAGCATCTTTCAAGGGCGGGGTCATAGTTTTCCGAAGTTGTCTATTTCAATAATAATTTCGCTTTTCAGCTTCACCATGGCATCCGTTGCCGCGCGGCTTGCCGCGATCGCCTGTTGGATATCTTCGTTGGCAGCGAACGGATGCCCGGTCGCCATAGCGGTGTAGTTTTCAATGGCGATGCTCGCCTGCGCGTATGCATCATCCACCAGCGCTCTTGCTTTTACCCGTGTCTGGTTGGCACGCTCCTGGTCTATCATGCGTGTGCAAGTTTATCTTTCAGGTCCTTGATCTTTTTGGCGTCGATATTCTTCAAAATGCCGTTGATCTGCTCGCGATGCTCCTTTTGAATGCGGGCAAGCTGTTCCGAAAGAGAAGCAAGCATCGCCTTGATCCGGGCGCCAAATTCCTCCATTTCTTTGTTCGGTTCTTTTCCCTGCTCCATTGAGTGTAGTATACGACAGATCGCGGCGCGCGGAAACCCCCTTTCGGAAGAAAAATCCCTTTGGTATAATGAAAGTAATAACTATGATGACCATCTTTGAGATGTTCTCCGGAAGGATCGCGGCATGCGCCGTTTTCGCCGTTTTGGCGGTCATGTGTGTCATCATGCTTTCAACCTCCGCAGAGGAGTCCGCCATCATGGACGAACTGGCGCATATTCCGGCGGGATACTCGTACCTTGCATATCAGGATATGCGCATCAACCCCGAGCATCCGCCGCTGTTAAAAGACATCTCCGCCATTCCCCTGTTGTTCCTTGACCTCAACTTTCCGGAAACCTCCACAGCATGGACATCCGACGTGAACGGCCAGTGGGAGCTCGGCCGCGAGTTTTTATATAAAAGCGGGAATGACCCGGACACCATTGTGTATTGGGCGCGCGTCGGCCCCATCATACTCACCCTGCTGTTTGGCTGGCTCCTGTACCGCTTTGGCAGGGAATTTTTCGGCGCAAAAGTCGCGTTCATCGCGCTCATACTCTTTGCCTTTTCCCCCGCGCTTCTCGCGCACGGCAAATATGTCACAACTGATACCGTGGCGGGGCTTGGGTTTCTCATCGGCATCTTTTACTTTTTGCGCTTTCTGCGCGCGCCGTCCCGCAGCACATTGGTTGCGGCCGGCGTTGCGTTCGGTATTGCCCAAGCTCTGAAGTTTTCGCTCGTGCTGTTGATACCGTTCCTTTTGGGCATTGCTGTTATGTGGGCGTGGTCCTCACACGCCGCGGAACCGTGGCGCGCGCGGCTCGCCGCTTCGTGGAAATATATCCTGCGCACCATAGGTATTTTCATCATCGGATATGCGGTTATCGTGTGGCCGCTCTATCAGCTCCATGTATGGAACTACCCCGCAGCGCCCGCACACGACGCGGCGCGCGCGCAGATCCTTGCGGCAAAGTCATGCGATGACCTGCCGCTTGCCGACATTGGCGTCAACCAATTCCGCGATACGGTATGCAATCTGAAAGGGTTCCGCGTCAAACCGCTTGCGAACCTTATTATATGGATGTCCGATAAGCCCGTTCTGCGTCCGTTCGCGCAATACGCAACCGGCGTGTTTATGGTTGGCAAGCGCGCCGTGGGTGGCAATACCACGTATTTCATGGGCGAAGTGTCGCGCGATTCATGGCGCTCGTACTTCCCTATTGTGTATCTCATCAAAGAACCGCTCGCGGTTCACATCCTGAATTTTGCCGCGCTTGCGGCACTCCTGTTCGTTGCGCCGTGGCGAAAGATATTTACGCGCTCTGGCCGGCAACCGCGCATGGCACCGCTGCTTGCGTGGACACATCGGCATTTTGCCGCCATCACCGCGTTATTATTCATTCTGTTTTACTGGACAATCAGCATGGCGGCAAACCTGAACATCGGCGTGCGGCATATCATTCCCTCGTTCCCGTTCATATTCCTTGTCGTCGCGTACGTGCTGTTTGCACGGCTTGACGAGCATATGGCCACTTCGATTGCCGCGTTCTTTTCCATGGCAAAAACCGCCGCCCGCGCCGCAGCCGGGCTCCTGGCGCGCTATGCGGTCCTTGTTGCGCTGGTGGCATGGTATGTCCTTGCGGCAACCGCGAACTACCCCTACTATATTTCATATTTCAACGAACTTGCCGGGGGCACGCAGAACGGCTGGCAGTATGTCGCCGATTCGAATGCCGACTGGGGACAGGATATGAAGCGCCTGGCAGTATTTACACGCACGCATGCCATAGACACCATACGGGTCGGATATTTCGGCGGCGGCTCACCGGAATATTATCTCGGTGACGCCTATGTTCCCTGGTGGTCGGCGCGCGGCGCGGAACCCGGGTGGTATGCGATATCGGCGACATTCCTGGACGAGGGATTTGGCATGCCCGTAGGAAGATACGAACGCAAACCGGAAGACTCATACCTCTGGCTGCGCGACAAAACGCCTGTGGCGCTCATCGGCGGCTCAATCCTTGTGTATCATCTCAAGTGACGTGGTCGCGGACCGTTCCGCGCGAAATTTGTAATACGCCCTGTCCTCTACCCGCAGATCAATATATTCAAGTTGTGCCGCTTGGTCTTGTATCTCTTTTGCAAACAGCACGCCAAGAACCTCCGCGTACGCTTTCGGTTCCCGTTCCATAGTGAATAAAATATCAAACCCCGCCGTGGCGTGCGCCGTGGCGTCGCCGTACTCGCCGCGCAACGCAAAAGAATCCAGTATGACGCCAACGCGCTCGGTAGCCTGCTTCAGTTCTTTGAAATACCGAACGGTCGGTCCATGCAGTAACGGCGCCGGTAATGCAATGCCGGGAACAATATCCGTGCTGCGGATAAGCAGGTTCGCCGCCCCTTCGATAAGCGGCGCTTCCGCAAACAACATTCCGGTTTCGTCAAAAAAATAGCAACGCTCCGCATGCGTGCCTTCTCCGCATGTGATGCCGAATATGTGCCGTTCGGCAATATCCACGCTCACCGTGCGCGCAAACAGGTGTGTGCGCACACGCACCGACGCGATGCGCGGAGACAGTGCGCCGATCGCGCGTTCCGCGGCGGCCGTGGGAAAGAAAAAGATATTGCGCTGCGAGAGAACAAAAAGGGTTCTCTGTTCCAAAAAACCGGAAACGATGCGCACCACATCATCGCGCGAAACCTGCTCAACGCCGTTCACGCTGGTATCACGCACCACAAAGTACGGGCTGAAAAAAAGCCCGTAGCACGCCGCAACCAAAAGCGCTGCTGCGGCTGCCGCAAGCGCCAGTATTTTCAGTTTCTGTTTCCGGCGTTTCTTTTCTTTGAGATACAGCTGAACGGACGAGGCCATTGCATTATCACTGCCTCCGTATTTCACGCATGCCGTCCATGGAGGGAACCAGCGCATCGGGAACTTTTATGCTGCCGTCCTTTTGCTGATAGTTTTCCATAAGAGCGATGAGTATCCTGCCGATGGCACATGCCGTGCCGTTGAGGGTATGGACGAACTCCGGCTTCGCCTGTTCATCCGCGCGGCAGCGAATGTTTAAGCGGCGCGCCTGAAAGTCGGTGGTGTTGGATGTGGAATGCGTCTCGCGGTATTCTCCTTTCCCGCCGTTTTGCCCGGGGAGCCACGCTTCAATATCGTACTTTGCGGCTGCGGGCACGCCAAGGTCTGCCGTGCAGATCCCAAGCACGCGGTAGGGAATGCTAAGCGCCTGCATCAGCTTTTCCTCCATGGCAAGCAGAAACTCGTGTTCTGCGTGTGAATCTTCCGGTTGCGTGAAACTGAACATTTCCAATTTATCGAACTGGTGCACACGCAAGATTCCCTTGGTGTCCTTGCCGTATGAGCCGGCTTCGCGGCGGAACGAAGTGGAAAACGCAACA
>JBBTXL010000009.1:0-19659 GCA_038062295.1 Patescibacteria group bacterium | reverse complement strand
GCTGCAATATCTGGTGTCGCGGGGAACGTGGATAGGATTTGGCGATGTGAAATTCGGCGTTTTTATGGGGTTATTCCTTGGCTTTCCGCTTGTTGTGGTCGCTCTTTTTTTCAGTTATCTTCTTGGTGCGCTCGTTGGCGGCGCATTACTGCTGCGGGGCGCAGTGAGCATGAAGGCCCAAGTTCCTTTCGGGCCGTTCCTTGTGGCGGGAACCGCAATTGCGTATGCGTACGGACGTGACATCATCTGGTGGTATCTGAATATCATGTGAATCGGGAATTATGAATAACGATGCTGGATAAAAAGACAGAGCAAAACCGAAATAGGGAACAGGGATTCACCCTTGTGGAGCTTTTGGTCGCCGGTGCGGTTATTGCGACGATCGCAAGCGTGATATTTCTAAACGCGGGAACATTCCGGGGAGTGCAGAAACTCAACCAGGCGGCGCAACAGTTGGCGCTTGACCTCCGCCGCGCGCAAAACCTGTCGCTCGCTCCCTCGGACAGTCCTATTTGTGTGTACGGTGTATATATGAACTCCGCGAGCGAGTACTTCGTGTACAAGAACACCACCGATGAGGAGATCGCGCCTTGTACGCACCAGTACGATAGTGCGCAGGAACCGGATGCAACGGTCGCAACAACGAACCTTCCCGGCGGCATTACCATTTCAAGTTTGGCGTCGGATGTTTCGTTTGAAGCGCCCGAGCCCGTCACCTATGTTGATGGCGCGCTGGCGAGTACCGCGGTGATATTCACGCTTTCTTCCGCAAGCGGGTCAAAAAATATCGTGGTGAACCGATTTGGGAATGTGGAGATACAATAATCAGTGTAAAGAAGCAATGCAAAAAAATCCAATCTATAATTTTCTGAAAGCGAAAAGCCATACGCGAACGAAGTTGAAAGTTTGCGGCGGATTCACGTTGCTGGAAAGCATGATCGCCATCGCGGTATTTTCCGTCGGGGTGTCAACCGCCATTATGGTGATCACCAGCGCTATCAATACCGGGACACGCACCAAAAACAAGATCGTTGCCGCAAACCTCGCGCAGGAAGGCGTGGAAGTTATCCGCAATGTTCGCGACCGCAACTGGATGGCAGGGAACGCATGGACGGACGCCATTGCCAATGTGAGTGGGTGCATAGCGTGGGACACCGACAACAGCGGCGGCGCACTGACGCCGTTTGCCGCAGCCCCGTGCGCTCCCGCGCCGAACATGGCGTTTGACGGGTCGCACTATGTCATGGATACGGCGGCAAGCATGTTTACCCGCACCGTGACCACCGTTCTTGAAAACCCCGGGTCAATCGATCCGAACAATCCGGAACGGCTGAACGTGACGGCGCTTGCTACCTGCGGCGCGGGGTGCAGCATTACGGTTTCCGAATACCTCTATGACTGGAAGTAAGGCGATGAAACAAGAAAGCAACAAAACAACAAAACAACAAAACAACAACGCGGGGTTTACCCTCATAGAACTCATGGTTTCCATTTCCGTGTTTTCCATTGTTGTGGTACTCATGTCGGGTATGCTTGTCACGTCGCTGCGCGGCCAGGAAAAGGGGTTTACCGCGCAAAACGTCGCGGACAATATTCGCTACGCCATGGAAGTGATGGCAAAAGAGGTCCGTATGGGGAGTGCGTTCACGCAAAACAACGCCAACGAGATCCAATTCACGTCCAACATGCCCCACCGCAACGGATCTCCCATCCGGTTTTTTCTCCAGGGAGGAAGGGTGATGTTTGATGACAATATCAGTCCCGGCGACGTTGTTCCGGCGGAGGCGATCACCGCGGTCAATGTTGCCGTTTCAAGTTTGCGGTTTGACCTCACCGGTACCGGTGCGGCCAGTCACATTCGCCTTATCATTGTACTGGAAGCCGCATCCGCCGGTACCGCCGCTGACGTGGCAACCAGTATCAATGTTCAAACCACCATCTCGCCGAGGATCTTATAACATGAAACCTAAAACCTATAACACACAATCCACCGTTCTTTCGTTCCAGGTTCCAGGTTCCAGGTTCCAGGAGCGCGGTATTACGCTCTATCTTGCTATGTTGACGCTTTCGGCGGTGTTGGCAACCGCGTTGTTCGCATCATCCGCGTTCGTCCGGGAGTACAAAATAACCTCGGAGGCCGCCCGCTCCCTGAATGCCGTGTATATTGCGGACTCCGCGATGGAGTACACGTTGTATCTCACGCGGCCGGGCGCGGCATATGTGGAGGAAGACACGAATTTTGGCACACCAAGCAGTATTGTGATAGATACCTCCGTTACCGCTATTACGAACAGTACTATCACTCATAACGAAACTGAAATACTGGGATCGTCGGGGTGCGTTTCAGCAATCGGTTTTTCGAGCGTTGCCGACGCGGCATGCAATGCGAAAGCCCGTATTGTGTCCGGTAACCTCACAGACCCTGCTTACTCCGACGCCTGCGCGCGGGTGATCGGCACCGCAGATGATTGCATACGGATCATCACGAACGGGTCGTACCGCAACACGAATCGGGCATTGGAGATCGTGTACCCAAATTTGTGATCCTGTAACTCGCAACAGGTAACCCAAAATCCAAGAGAATACGAACCTATGCTTTCTTGGGTTACAGGTTACAGGTTACAGGTTATATGTTTTGTGACGAAAACAGAAGCAAAAACTCGGATAGAAAAACTGAAAGCGGAAATAAACCATCACCGGTATCTCTACCATGTGCTTGACCGCTCGGAAATATCGGACGCCGCGCTGGATTCTCTGAAACATGAGTTGGTGCGCTTGGAACGGGAGCACCCGGAGCTTGTTACGCCGGATTCCCCAACCCAGCGTGTTGGAGGCGCCCCGCTCGCACAGTTCACAAAGGTACGCCACACCACGCCGATGCTGTCGCTCGACGACGCGTTTTCGGAAGACGAAATGCGCGCGTGGGAAGAACGCATTAAAAAAGTGTATCCCCGGGGAATATTTTCCTATTTTGCCGAGCTGAAGATCGACGGGTTCGCCATATCGCTTGTGTATCGCGCCGGCGTTTTGGTAACTGCCGCGACGCGGGGCGACGGCACGACAGGGGAAGATGTCACACAAAATATTAAAACCATAGAGGCGGTTCCGCTTGTTTTGGAGCATGCAAAAAATACCGCACCGATACGAAACATTGAAGTGCGCGGCGAAGTGTTCATGACGAAAAAAGTTTTTGCCGCGATCAACAAAGAACGCGCGGCCTCGGGTGAACCGCTCTATGCCAACCCCCGCAATACCGCCGCCGGTTCCATCCGGCAGTTGGATCCAAACACCGCCGCCGCGCGCAAGCTTGATTTTATGGCGTACGATGTTGTCACGGACACCGGACAGAAAACGCACGAGGAGGAGCATATGTTGGCGCATGCACTGGGTTTTAAGACCGATACGCTCGCCCGTTCTTGCAAAACCATCGGCGAAGTGTTCGCGTTCTATCGCGACATTGCCGCGCGGCGGGATAATCTCGCGCACCAGATAGACGGCATCGTAGTAACGGTGAACGACAACGCGACATTCACACGACTTGGCGTTGCCGGAAAAGCCCCGCGCGGCGCGATCGCGTTCAAGTTTCCCGCCGAGGAGGCAACCACACGAATCAAAGATATTGTGGTGCATGTGGGGCGTACCGGCGCGCTTACGCCCGTGGCGCACCTCGACCCGGTTTCTATCGGCGGCACGACCGTTTCGCATGCGTCGCTCCACAATCAGGACGAAATTGCGCGGCTGGGGGTGAAGATCGGCGATACCGTCATTGTGAAACGCGCGGGTGACGTGATTCCCAAGGTTGTGAGTGTTTTGGAGAATCTGCGTACGGGAAAAGAAAAGCAATTCCGCATGCCGACGCGTTGCCCGGTATGCAAAGGCGCACTCATACGGCCTGCGGGAGAAGTGATATGGAAGTGCGCCGCCGCGGACTGTCCGGCGAAGAACCGCGAAGCGCTGGCGCATTTTGTTTCACGCAAAGCGTTCAATATTGTCGGCCTGGGCGACAAGATACTGGAGCAACTTTCGCGCGAGGGGTTGGTGTCCGACCCCGCCGATATCTTTTTTTTGGAGAAAGGCGATCTTGAGCCGTTGGAGCGGTTTGCCGAAAAGTCGGCCGACAATCTTATTGCCACGATCAAAAAAAGCACAACCGTATCGCTTGCCCGCCTGTTGTTCGCGCTCGGCATTGTGCATGTCGGGGAGGAAACCGCGGCCGACCTTGCCGACCATCTGGAGACGCGGCGGTCTCTGCGGACGCCGACAGACCTTGCGATTGTCCTGCGGCGCGAGACGATGGCGTCGCTTGAAGAAATTACCGACATCGGCCCGAAGGTTGCCTCTAGTATTGTCGCATACTTTCGTTCGCCGTACGCCGCGCGGCTTTTGCAAAAATTGAAGGATGCTGGTATTATCATAGCGCCGCGTGAGCGTCCGAAGCGTTCAAGCGCATTTTCCGGGAAAAGTTTCGTGTTTACGGGCGAACTTTCGGCGATGAGTCGCGATGATGCCGAAGCCGCCGTGCGCGCGCTGGGCGGCAAGCCGCAACGTTCGGTATCCGCCCGGACACACTTTGTTGTTGCGGGTGAAAACCCCGGGTCAAAGCACGAACAGGCAAAAAAACTAAACGTGAAGATACTGAACGAAAAAGAATTTTTGAACATGGTGCATAAGGCATAAACGGTATGGATATTGACCAGATCAAACATCTTGCGAAACTTTCGCATCTTGCATTTACCGATGAAGAGTTGGCGCGTTTTGCGCGCGAACTTTCGTCCATCCTCGCGCATGTTTCCGAACTTGAGCGCGTTGATCTTTCGGGCGCCACGCCGACCGCACATGCTGTATCCGCGCATAACGTTTTTCGCAAGGATGAGTATGAACAGCACCCACGCGCCGCAGAGCGCGCCGCGGCGCTTCTTGATGCCGCGCCGGAACAGGAAAACGGATATGTGAAAGTGAAGGCAATCTTGTGATCTATGAAACTCTCCGGTCTTTCAATTCAGGAGCTGCATACAAAACTCGTTGCCCGGGAATTTTCTGCCGTTGAGCTTGCGGACGACTGCATTGCGCGCATTGAAAAGACGGACCATGACATGCATGCGTTCGTGCATTACAACTTTGACGGTGCTCGCTCGCAGGCGGCCGCCATTGACGCACAAATCGCGCGTGGTGACACGCTTCCGGCGCTTGCGGGTATTCCCTGTGCAGTGAAGGAAAATATTGTCGTTGAGGGTTTGCGTTCCACCGCGTCGTCAAAAATATTGGAGCAGTATGTGGCGCCGTACGACGCGTATGTTATTGAAAAACTGAAAAGCAACGGAGCGGTTATGGTCGGAAAGACGAATATGGATGAGTTTGCGATGGGTTCGTCCACCGAAAACTCCGCGTTTTTCCCGACCAAAAACCCCACCGATCCGTCGCGGGTGCCCGGCGGTTCGTCGGGCGGCTCGGCAGCCGCAGTTGCGGCACACTACGCGGTGTACGCGCTGGGTTCGGATACCGGCGGTTCTATCCGTCAGCCCGCGTCGCTGTGCGGCGTGGTTGGGTTAAAGCCGACCTACGGCGCGGTATCGCGTTCCGGGCTGATGGCAATGGCGTCGTCGCTTGACCAGATCGGACCGCTGGCGCGCACGGTCGAGGACGCGCGCATCGTGTTTGACGCGATCCGGGGGTATGACGAGAAAGACGCCACGAGTGTTGAAGCACGTGTTCGAAACTCGGAACGTGATATTCGAAATCTAAGGATAGGTATTCCGAAAGAATATTTCGGCGAAGGCATTGACCCGTCCGTCCGCGCGGTCATTGAAACAACGCTTGCCGCGCTTGAAAAGGAGGGCTGTACGCTCACCGAGGTCAGCTTGCCGCATACGCCCTATGCGATCTCCGCGTACTATATCATTATGCCGGCGGAAGTTTCTTCCAACCTCGCGCGCTATGACGGCATGAAATACGGGTACTCAACCCATGGGCGGTCAACACACGATGCCCTGCAAGACATTTACGTCCGTTCGCGCACGGAGGGGTTTGGGAGGGAGGTAAAGCGGCGTATCATGCTTGGTACCTATGTGCTCTCGGCGGGATACTACGATGCATATTATAAAAAAGCGCAACAGGTGCGCACGAAGATCGTAGAAGATTTTTCGAATGCATTCAACACAGTTGACGTTATCGCGACAAGTACCACCCCCACCACCGCATTCCGGTTCGGCGAGAAAACGGAAGATCCGCTGTCCATGTATCTGGAGGACGTGTTTACGGTTCCTGTAAATCTTGCAGGCATCCCCGCGATTTCCGTGCCGTGTGGAGTTGTGAACGGCCTTCCCGTCGGGATGCAATTTATCGCGCCGTGGTTTGCGGAAGAACGCTTGTTTCACGCTGGCGCATTATGCGAAAAGGTACGCGGAACAACCGACAAAACCAATGCCTGACGCCAACGTTGTCCTTACCCCGCTTACATACGATCCGTCAGGTCCTCTCCTGGTGATACAGTTTATATTCTGGACCGCGTCGGCATTTTTCTTTTTCCATGGCGCGTACCTGGTGTACAAGCTCGGCATTGTGAAAGACGCGAAAACGTGGTCGCTTGAAATGCTGCGGCGCAAAGCGCCGATCCGCACAGACGAGTTTGTCGCGCAGTGGCAGGTTATCCGGGAACGCATGGCAACGATGCGGGAGGCGGACTACAAACTTGCCATCATTGAAGCGGATAAGTTATTCGACGAGTTGCTTACCAAGATGACCTATCGCGGGAACGATATGGCCGACCGCTTAAAACAGCTCACCCCCGTGCAGCTCCCGTCCATCCAGGGCGTGTGGGATGCGCACAAGGTGCGCAACCTTCTCGCGCATGACATTACCTATCACCTGAATTTTTCCGACGCCCAGCGCGTTATCGGCAATTACGAGCGCGCATTCCGCGAGCTTGGCATCCTCGACGGCAGCGAGGAGTAAAAAAGACTTGAATAATTCTTGTTCGCGTAGTACAATCTTATTTCATAGCGGGGTGGAGCAGTCTGGTAGCTCGACGGTCTCATAAGCCGTAGGTCGCGGGTTCAAATCCCGCCCCCGCAACCATTCGACGCGCCCTCGCTGTGCTCGGGCTTGCTCATGGCAAGCTACGAGCGCGGCGAATGGTGCTGAGCGAGCATAGCGAGTCGAAGTACACTCATTATGTTTTTTGTATACTTAATACGGTGTGATGACGGAAGTTTATATACAGGCATAAGTACTGACTACAAGACACGATTTTCCCAGCATGCACAAGGAAAGGGGGCGCGGTACACTCGTATGCGCAAACCGGTGCGGATTGTACACATAGAAGAGTACAGAACGAAAAGTGAAGCCTTAAAACGAGAGCGACAAGTTAAAGGTTGGCGTAGAGAAAAGAAAGAAACTCTGATACGACGTACACAATCAATGCCAGGGTAGCTCAATGGCGGAGCAGGGCTTTCATAAGGCCAAGGTTGTGGGTTCGATCCCCACCCCTGGTACCAGTTAGATTTTACCATCCCGAGAAGTTGTAATGAGGGATTCATAAAATCAACTGTCCCGAGCGAGGTCGTCTAAGGTGACCGACAAGGGAATCAAAATTTTTTGGGCGCGTGGTGTAGCCCGGTTAACACGTCTCCCTGTCACGGAGAAGACCGCCGGTTCAAATCCGGTCGCGCCCGCCTTTTGTTCGCTTTTTCGTAAGTAGTGTATAATAAGTGCATGGAACGCGTTCTCGTATTTTTGTTCTCCGATATCCGCATGGCGGCGGTGTGGCTCGTGGCGCGAGTGTATCTTGGCTGGGAGTGGTTTTGGGCGGGGTGGGAGAAAGTTATAAACCCCGCGTGGGTCGGCGCGAATGCCGGTGCGGGGGTGAAAGGGTTTTTGATGGGCGCGTTGCAAAAGACGGGTGGCGCACACCCTGATGTTTCGTGGTGGTACGCGTGGTTTGTTGAGCATGTTGCGCTCCCGTACGCAACGACATTTTCCTATATGGTCGCGTTCGGCGAACTTTTTATTGGACTTGGGTTATTTTTTGGTGCATTGACGGTGTGGGCGGCGTTTTTCGGCGCGTTTCTGAACATGAACTTTTTGTGGGCGGGGACGGTAAGCGTCAACCCAACCTGGCTGTTGCTTGCCGTATTGTTGTTGGCCGCCTGGCGCATTGCCGGCCGGTACGGCGTTGACGGCGCCGTGAAGTACTACCTGAACCGCAGACGACAAGCGGTTTGATTCATTGATTTTTGCGCTCAAATCGGCTACCATACCCCCATGGGATTGCGGGGATTTTTTGTGTTTTTTGTGCTGTTGGCCTCGCTGTGCTCCTTGGCCTTTTTTTTGTTGTTGACCGACCCGCGGTACTTGAGCGTGAGCGGGTTTCTCGCGTTTTACGCAAGCGCGTTTGGCGCTGCGTGGAGCATGATCATCGTTGGGTGGTATTTTGTATTTATGCGGCGGGGACGAGGGGGTTCGACAAGCGCCCGCGCGGCGCTTGCCCGCCACGCTTCACTTGCGGCGCTGTGTATTGTGGTGGCGCTGTTTCTGTCCCAGATGCGCTCTCTCTCGTGGTATACCGTCGTTTCGCTCGCCGCGCTTGCTGCATTTGCGGAGTATGCGATGCTTTTTGGAAAAAAACGATAGAACGTATTTCAATGAATATTCAATCTCTCAAGCAATTGGAACAGGCGTCCGAAACCGAGATACGAAACGCGGCGGATGCCGTCGCGCTTGAACGCGTGCGGCTCAAATATCTCGGGCGCCAGAGTGGCACGCTCACAAAAGCTTTGAAATCTCTGAAGGACTTGCCGGAAGCGGAGCGTAAAGCGGTTGGTCCGGCGGCAAACGCGTTTCGGCAGCGGTTTGAAGCGGCGCTTTCCGCACGGGTACGCGAACTGGTTGACAACAACGCGCTCAAGCGCATCGCGCGGGAAAAAATCGACGTGAGCGCTCCCGGCACACGCCTGCCCAAAGGGCATTTACATCCGCTCACCCAGCTTATTGAAAAGGCGGTTGATATTTTTTCCGGCATGGGGTTTACGGTGGCGCAAGGGCCGGAGGTAGAAACCGAGTTTTATAATTTTGATGCGCTCAATGTTCCCAAGGACCACCCCGCGCGCGACATGCAGGATACCTTCTGGCTGGACGTGCCGGGACTTTTGCTGCGCACGCAAACGAGTTCCGTGCAGATCCACTATATGGAGCAGCATAAGCCACCCTTGCGGGTGATCGTTCCCGGGCGCGTATTTCGCAATGAGGCGACGGATGCTACGCACGAAACGCAGTTTTATCAGCTGGAAGGGCTGATGGTGGACGAGGATGTGTCGCTGGCAAATCTGAAGGCGGTGCTTGGCGTGTTTTTTCGGCTGCTGCTTGATGACGAAGATATTCGTATCCGGTTCCGCCCCAGCTATTTTCCATTCGTTGAACCCGGCGTGGAGGTTGATATTTCGTGTTTTAAATGCAACGGCAAAGGATGCGCGATCTGCAAACGGACGGGATGGATCGAGGTGATGGGTGCCGGCATGGTGCATCAGGCGGTGTTTGAGGCGGTCGGTATCGACCCGCGGCGGTGGCGCGGTTTTGCGTTCGGCGCCGGGCTTGACCGCATCGCCATGATCAAGTACGGCGTTGATGACGTCCGGTTGTTCTATGACGCGGATATGCGATTTTTGAAACAATTCTGATATGAAAGTATCGTATCACTGGCTGAAAGAATATGTGACCGGAACACTGCCCCAACCCGAACGGCTTCGGGAGCTTTTTACGAAGTACGCGTTTGAGGTTGAATCGGTTGAGAAGTTCGGTACGGATTCCATTTTTGACATTGCCGTACTGCCCAACCGCGCGCATGACTGTTTGTCGCACGAGGGTGTCGCACGGGAGGCGGCGGCGCTTACCGAGTGTTCCTTTGCGCCCTATGAACCCGAACTTTTGAAAGAGAGCAAGAAAAGCAAAGCGAGCGATCTGGTTTCCGTGACCATTACGGCGTCAAAGCTGTGCGCGTGGTACGGCGCGCGGGTGGTGACCGGTGTGAAGGTTGGGCCCTCCCCGAAGTGGCTTAGAGAGAAGCTGGAAGCGCTCGGGCAACGTTCGGTGAATAATATTGTGGACGCGACCAATTTTGTTATGTTTGCAACGGGGCAGCCGTTGCACGCGTTCGACTGTGCGAAAATCTCCGGCGATGCCATTGTTGTGCGCGCGGCAAAGAAGGGAGAAAAAGTCACGGTGCTGGGCGGGGAAACATATGAACTCTCGCCAGCGGATTGCGTTATTGCTGATACCGTGGGTGCGCTTGCCATCGGTGGCGTGAAGGGTGGCATGAAAGCGGAGGTCACTACAAAAACAAAAGATATTGTTCTGGAGTGTGCTTCGTTTGACTCGTCTGCCGTGCGCGCAACGGCGCGGCGGTTGGGGCTGCGCACCGACGCGTCGGTACGGTTTGAAAACGGCGTTCCGCAGAGTATTGCGGCGCGCGCGCTTGACCATGGAGCGGAACTGGTTCTGGCGGTCGCGGGCGGGGAAGTTGCGCGGGGCGTGGTGTCTACTGGAGCGCTCTCGTTCGGTCCACGGCGCGTATTTTTTACCGAGGAAGGTGTTAATCGGCTGCTGGGAGTAAATATTCCGGGACGCGAGATGCGCGCGATCCTGGAACGGCTCGGTTTTGTGGTGAAAAAAACGGCGAAAGGGTATCAGGCAACTGTTCCATCCCACCGGCTTGATGTTTCGCATGACGCGGATATCGCCGAAGAGATAGGGCGGCTCTACGGCCTTGAGGATATTTTTGCCGTATTACCGCGCAACATTCTTTTGCCGGCACACGAAGATGCGGTATATTCCGTTTCCGAAAAAATAAAGCGGATAGCGGCAGGCATGGGGATGACAGAAGCGTACACGCGGTCATTCATCGGTGAAGCGGATGTTGCGCTGTTTCACTACCTTCGTGAGAAGCTGGTGTCGGTTCAAAAGCCGTTTTCGCAGGACCAAAAATATCTGCGGCCGTCGCTTCTTCCAAAGTTGTTGCAGCACGCTGCGGCAAACCTGCGCCGCATGCGGGAAGTAAGGATGTTTGAAGTGGGGAATATATTTTGTGTAGCCGCCAGGAAAAAGGTTCAGGAAGAAACGGTGATCGCGGGGGTTGTTGCGTTGCCGGAAGATGCCGAGGCGCACCAAAAAGGCATGGCATTTTATGAAGAAAAGGGCGCGGTGGAAATGCTACTTGAGAAACTGGGCATTGAGGACGTTTCATACAGCTTTCATGAACACGATCCTTTTGTCAGTGAACCATTCTGGCATCCGGCGCGCGCGGCTGAGCTGAAGTGCGGAGATATGACCATCGGGCGCGTGGCGGAACTCTCGTCCTCTATTGCGCGTGCGCTTGGCATATCGGGACGCATCGCGTTTTTCGGCATTCGCGTGGCGGCGCTTGCCGAGCGTGCGCAAGAACGATCGGCGTACGCCCCCATCAGTAAGTTCCCGGCGGTGGAGCGCGATATAGCGGTGCTGGTGCTCGCCGACACACGGATCGATGAAGCGCAAGGAGTTATTGAGAATGCAGGCGGCGAGCTGTTATACGACAGTGACCTTTTTGATATCTATGAGGGTGAGCATCTGGAAGCCGACCGGAAGAGTCTTGCATTCCATCTCATATTTCAATCCAACGAACGCACGCTGACCGACAAGGAAGTGGATGCGGTGTATGCGCGCATTGTGAGCGCCCTCTCGGAGCAGGGCTTTGAAGTGCGGAGCTGAAGGGCTCTATACGAACTTTCCGCCCGAGGCGTATAACCGTTCCGGGCAGTCTTTATTGGTGCGGTTTTATTGGCTTTTCGGGAAGTGTTTACACTTCCCGAAATCGCGCATGGATAATAGGTTTTTCAGCACTTTTCTGCGGAAAAAATGGTATAGACAGCGGGTGTTGAATTTGATAGAATAAGACCATATGGCACCCGAGAAAAAGGAAGCAAAAACAGCCACAAATCCTCGCTATTCAGCCGAGGATATTTATGTATTGGAGGGGCTTGAACCGGTGCGGAAACGCCCCGGCATGTATATCGGTTCCACGGGGGTGGACGGTCTCCACCACCTGGTATGGGAGATTTTTGACAATTCGCGGGACGAAGCGATGGCCGGTTTTGCGACTGAAATAGAGGTGGCGCTTCTGCCGGACAATGTGGTGCGGGTGGCGGACGATGGCCGCGGCATTCCGGTGGGGATTCACCCCAAAACGAAGGTTTCAGCCCTTGAAACGGCGTTGACGACGCTTCATGCGGGTGGGAAATTTGGCGGCGATTCGTATAAAATAGCGGGTGGACTGCACGGTGTTGGCGCGTCAGTTGTAAATGCACTATGCACATGGTTGCGCGCCGAGGTGCATCAAGAAGGCGGCAGGCATGTGCAGGAGTATGAGCGGGGTAAGCCCAAGGCAAAAGTGAAGAGAATCGGACCTTCCAAACACCACGGAACCATTATTACGTTTACCGCGGATCCCGAGATTTTTTCTGCCACCGCATTCGATTTTGAAAGGATAAAAGACCATCACCGCCAGCAGGCATACCTTGTTAAAAAGATGCGTATTCGTATCATTGACGCGCGCGACTACCAGGGTGCCATTCATACGGATGTGTTCTATCTGGACGAACTTGCATTGCCGGTACCGTCGTATTCATTCTACTTTGAGGGCGGCATACTATCACTCGTTCAGTATCTGAACAGAAGCGAAGAGGCGCTGCACGACACGGTGTTTTATACGGAAAAAGTGCATGAGGGGACCGAGGTGGAAGTGGCACTCCAGTACATTACCGATATCGCAAGCCGCGAGATGAGCTTTGCCAACACGATCCATACGCCTGAGGGCGGTACGCACTTAACGGGGTTTCGCGCGGCGCTCACGCGGGTACTCAACGATTACGCCAGAAAAAATAGCTTTTTAAAGGACGCTGAAGAAAACCTTTCCGGCGATGATGTGCGCGAAGGGCTGACAGCGATCATTTCCGTGAAGATCCGCGAGCCGCAGTTTGAGGGACAGACCAAAGCAAAGCTCGGTTCGCAGGAAGGACGCACAGCGACAGAGGCGGTTGTCGGCGCGGCACTCTCCGATTTTTTGGAGGAACACCCCCAGGATGCGCGGCGCATCATCGAACGGTGCATCCTTTCACAAAAGGCGCGCAAGGCGGCAAAAGCCGCGCGCGAAACGGTATTGCGCAAGGGAATTCTCGACGGGCTTACCCTGCCGGGGAAACTTGCCGACTGTTCGTCGCGCGATCCGGAGGAAACGGAGTTGTATATTGTGGAGGGTGATTCCGCAGGCGGCTCGGCAAAGCAGGGGCGTGATCGCCGATTTCAGGCCATCTTGCCGCTGCGCGGGAAGATCTTGAACATCGAGCGTGCCCGGCTTGACCGCATTCTTACTTCCACGGAGATCAAAGCGCTTATTATTGCGCTGGGGACCGCGATCGCTGATGAGTTTGACATCGCGAAGCTTCGTTATCACCGTATCATTATTATGACGGATGCCGATGTGGACGGCGCACACATCCGCACGCTGTTGCTGACGCTCCTGTATCGTTACTTCCAGGAGCTTATCAATAAAGGGTACGTGTACATTGCACAGCCACCGCTCTATAGATTGCAAAGCGGCAAAGAGGTACACTATGCGTATAGCGATTTGCAAAAAGAAGGCATCGTTGCCGACTTTCAGAAAGCAAAGAGCGAAAAACAAAAGACCTCCGCGAAAGACGGGAAAGATAAGAAACCGAAAAAAGAGGAAGGAGGAGGAGAAGGAGAGACGACGGAAGGCGAAGAAAAAGTGAAAGGCGTTTCCATTCAGCGCTACAAAGGGTTGGGTGAGATGAACCCCGATCAGCTGTGGGCGACCACCATGGACCCTGCACATCGCGTGATGAAGCAGGTAACCATTGCGGACGTGCAGGAGGCCGACACAATATTTGAGGTTTTGATGGGTGCGGATGTATTGCCGCGTAAGCGCTTTATCCAGACGCACGCAAAAAATGTGAAGAACCTGGATATATGAGAAAATATTCACTGTACCTCGCATTCGTATTTTTGGCGGTTTTTGGTTTTGTCGGCATCGCTGACTTGGCTCATGCAGAGATACTGTGGAACCCGCTCAAAGCAAGCACGGTGCACGGGCTGGTGTGTTTGGTGGTGAACTTTTTGGTACAAAAGCTGATGCCGCCGATCGCGGTGCTTATGGTACTGTACGCGAGCTTCTTGCTTCTGACGGCGGGCGGTAATCCCGGGAGGGTGCAGTCAGCGCGTCAAATTCTTATATATACCATTGTTGGCGCCGGTATTTTACTGTTGGCGCCGGCGATCGTCGCGTTGGTGGTAAGTGTGGCGGGCGCGCCGCCGTCCGACCCCTCAAACGAGATTCCGCTTGCCGAAGCGATAAAACTTTCGGGCGACCCGGCATGTAACGTGGCGACGGCGGGCATGACGGTTCTTCAGGCGCTCGCCAACATTGTGAACTGGTTCTCGTGGCTCCTTGCCATTCTTTCCGTCGCGGTGGGGTTGTATGCCGGCTTTTTGTACATGACCGCGGCGGGAGAGGCGCAAAAGGTTTCCATTGCAAATCATGTTTTGGTGTATGCCATTGTCGGCGTTGCCGTTGCCATACTGGCGTTCAGTGTTATCTCCATTCTTGAAGGGTTTATTCTCTAGTCTAAGCGAGGGATTGACGGCATCAGCAAAAGGGAGTACAGTACAGGTAACACTGCCCCTCGGGGCTTTTTTAAATGAAAAATAAGTTATGAATGCATTATCACGACTGTGGGTGACGACCGTCACGTTTCTGCGCGAGGTGCGCGTGGAACTGACAAAAACAAGCTTTCCTTCTCGTCAGGTAACGACAAAAAATACCGTGATCGTCATCGCGTTTTCTATAGTTATGGCGCTGTTTCTCGGGCTGCTTGATATCTTGTTCTCATATCTTTTGAACACCTATATTATCGGCGCATGAGCAAACAAACCGGACAGCAGGGAAGGAGTTGGTACGCGATCCACACCTATTCGGGATATGAGGATGCGGTTGCGCGCAATTTGAGGCAGCGCATCGAATCCATGGGTATGGAGGATAAGATCTTCGGGGTGCTGGTTCCCAAAGAAAAAAAGATCAAAATGAAGAATGGCAAACGGCAAACGGTGGAGGAAAAGATCTATCCGGGGTATGTTTTGGTGGACATGGTGGTTACGGATGATTCATGGTACGTTATTCGCAATACTCCCCGGGTGACGGGGTTTGTCGGGTCGGGAGTAACCCCGACGGCGCTGTCGCCCGAAGAGGTCGCGCAATTGCAGAAGCGCACAGGAACGGAGGAGCCAAAGTACAAGATCGATGTGGCAGTGGGTGATGCCGTCAAGATCACGGACGGGCCGTTCAAAGAGTACGACGGCAAGGTTGCGGAAGTAGACGAAGAGCGCGGAAAGGTGAAGGTATTGGTTTCGCTCTTCGGCCGCGAGACGCCGGTGGAACTTGATTTTTTACAGATCAAGAGACTTTAGAAAAAACATTATGGCAAAGCCGATTAAGACAGTCATAAAATTGAATCTGAAAGCGGGAGCCGCGAATCCGGCGCCGCCGGTGGGTACTATGCTGGGGCCGCATGGCATTAATATCCAGCAGTTTTGCACGCAATACAACGAACAGACCAAGGATAAAATGGGGGACATGGTTCCCGCCGAGGTCACCATTTTTGAAGACCGGACGTTCGAGTTCAAACTGAAAACGCCTCCGGCATCCGAGCTTATCAAAAAGGCCGCAAAGCTTGAAAAGGGATCCGCGGTGCCTCATAAAGAGAAAGTAGGAACGATCACATCCGCGCATCTTCGGGAAATTGCGGAGAAGAAAAAGGCTGATCTGAACGCGTATGATACTGAGCACGCCGCAAAGATCATTGCGGGAACTGCCCGTTCCATGGGCGTCGTTATAAAAGATTAGAAAGCATGCGCACCAACCCTTTCCCCGGCGTCTTCATCGCCGTTGAGGGAATTGACGGCAGCGGCAAGTCGGACCAGGTCGGCAAGACGGTTGCGTGGATTTCCGGGCGTTATCCAAAGCGCAATATTCTCAAAACGCATGAACCGCAGGACACGGGTTTTGGTGCGCGTATCCACAACATGTTGGCGGGCAAAGAGCTTGCGCCGCAAGATCCGCTCGCGTTCCAGGAATTGTATGTGCGCGACCGGCGGGACCACTGTGAGTCGGTTATCATTCCGCACCTGAAAAAAAAGAATTCCGTGGTTGTCTGCGACCGTTATTTTCTCTCCACATTCGCCTACGGCATGGCTGCCGGCGCGTCGTTTGAAGACATCACGCGTCTGCATGAAGAAATACTCGGTGATCTTTTTTTTGCGCCCAACGCAACACTACTGATCGTTGCGGACGCGGATGTCGCGCTTGCGCGCGTCCGGGGACGGGTCAAGGAGGATGATATGGAGTATTTTGAAAAAAAGGAGGGATTCATGGCGCGGACGGCGCGGTGCTATGAAGAAATTACCGGCCGATTTCCAAACGTCTACTCTATTCCCGGTAATGGCACACGGGAAGAAGCGGCTGCCGCAGGCCAGGCTGTGCTTTCAAAATTATTCTAACAAGTATGAGGCAACCGGTCATTGGACTCGAAATTCATTCCCAGCTTAAAACGCATACCAAAATGTTTTGCGGGTGCGCCAACGATCCGGACGAAACGCATCCCAACGCGCATGTGTGCCCGGTATGCATGGGGCATCCGGGAACGCTGCCGGTTCCGAATAAAAACGCGGTTGAGGCGGTCGTGAAGGTCGGGCTGGCGCTTTCCTGCACCATCGCCGAGCGTTCGAAGTTCGATCGCAAGAACTATTTTTACCCGGACCTGCCCAAAGGGTACCAGATCTCGCAGTACGATATGCCGTTTGCCGAGCGCGGATGGCTGGAGGTTTTAGGGAAGCGGGTGCGTATTACGCGGGTGCATTTGGAGGAAGACACCGGGCGGCTTGTGCACGGCGCTGTCGGCGCGAGCTTTGTCGATTTTAACCGCGCGGGCGTGCCGCTCATGGAGTTGGTGACGGAGCCAGATATTACGAGCGCGGAAGAAGCGGTGGCATGCGCCAAAAAACTCCAGATGATATTTCAGTATCTGGAGGTGTCGGATGCGAACATGGAAAAGGGGCAGATGCGCTGCGAGGTGAACATCAGTATGACGGGTGACGACGGAGCGCGGGGAACCAAGGTGGAGATCAAGAACCTCAATTCCTTTGCCGCCGTGCGCGACGCGATCGCGTATGAGATCAAGCGCCAAAGCGCTGCGCTTGAAAAGGGAGCGCGGGTCATCCAGGAAACGCGCGGGTGGGATGAGAATAAAAAAGCGACGGTATCGCAGCGCCTCAAAGAATCCGCGCACGACTATCGTTACTTTCCCGAGCCGGACATTCCCGCGATCATTGTGGGTGACGATCCGAGCATTCCCAAAGACCAGCGCATTGACGTGGCGCGGCTTGCCGCGTCACTGCCGGAGTTGCCCGACCAAAAAGTTGCCCGTTTTGAAAGCGAATTCGGTATCGGCGCAAAGGACGTTGAAATCATCGTATCCGACAAATATACCGCGGCGTTTTTTGAGCATGTAGTATCGGAATTGGGAGGTGTTCTGGGCAAGGAAGAGCTTCCTGTGCCAGTGAAGCGCGCGGTGAATTATTTTAATACCGACCTGCGCAAACTTCTGAACGAAACAGGAACATCGATCAGCGAGATGCGCATCACCCCGGAGAACTTTGCGGAACTTATTTTGTTGCTTGAAAAGGGAACAGTCACCTCCGCCGCTGGAAAAGTGGTGCTTGAAGAAATGTTTCGTACCGGTAAAGACCCCAGTAATATCATTGCCGAGCGCGGGCTTTTACAGACGAGTGATACGGGAGAGCTTGAGCGGATAGCCAGAGAGGCTTTTGACGCACATCCCGCGATCGTTGCCGATTACAAAAAAGGAAAGACCAATGCGCTTGAGGCGCTGGTCGGGAAAGTCATGGCACATACCAAAGGAAAAGCAAATCCGCAGGTTGTCAGAGAGCTTTTCCAGAAGTTATTGCAGTAACCACGTGTACAGTAAAAAGAAAACTGCCCGATCTGTTATACAGACCGGGCAGTTTGATTACATGCGTTCTGCCGATTCATTCGGCGGAACGCCATAAAGAGCAATATAGCAGCGATTGCCAAGGGACTCACATCGGTACCGGAGCCGGGAGGCGGCGGTCCGGAAATCGTCCCGCAGCCAAACCCCTGAAACCCCCCATTTTCCTCTGCAGGAGAAGGTGTGGGTGATTCTTCGTTCGCATCTGTAACAGGTATGACGTCGGGTTGTTGTTCCACAACGTCCGGAGGAGTTTCCGGTGTGATCACCGGCGCGTTCGGAATATCCTCCCGCCTTTCTGCCATCGCGTACTCAGTGCTCGTGGTGTTCCCGCTTGTGTCGCGCGTCCGTATCCGGTACTGATATGTTCCCGGAGGCAAGTTCAAATGGTCGTAGGTTTGTGGTTTCCCCAGAGCCCCCTTTGGATTTTCGATATTTATCCAGACGGGCGGCGTGGTCGTTGCGTAGTCCAGGATGAGACAGCAAAAGTCCTGGTCGGGCGGATTTGTCCATGACAACCGCACGCCGGTGCCGAACGGATTTGCCGTAAAGTTGCTCACATCGGCCGGCAATGTGGAATTTGCCAGAAGCGTGACCGATGCCTCGCTTGAATAATTGCTGAACGAACTTCCTTGATACGTTCTTACTTTCACATAGTACGTCTCCGGCGCAAGCCGATAGAGTGTGTACGTCAGGGATGTTCCCACATCGATGATCACATAGTACCCGCCGTTTGACCGCGCGGACATCTGGTATCCTTGAGCGCCCGACACCGCGTTCCAGCTTGCTGTGATGCTTCCCCCGCCGGTTATTTGCACACCGGTTGGGGTGGAAAGGGCAGGGATAGCGACATTCTTGAACACCTCATTGGAATACTCGCTCTCGTTCATTGCCGTGTCATATGCACTCACCGCGAAGTAGTAGATCGAACCATCAGGCAGGCTTGATATCGTATGCGTATACGTGTTGCACGGTTGTGGCGCAATAGTGCACATATCACCGATTGGTGTTGCCATGCGTGTGTCGGTGTTTTCGCCATACAACCGTGAGGCGAGCCCCCAATACGCTTTGAAACCGGCAAGGTCGGGAGCAAGACACCCCCCGCCGCATTCCCATGACAGTGCCACGTCTCCTGCATCACCGTATGATGCAGTAACCAATAGAGTAGCAATAGCAAACAATACAATGATATTTTTCACCGCACTCACCCCCTCTTTGTGATATATGGTTGTTAAGGTCCGGTATCGCTCATGACTCTTGACAAAACCGTAGTTTTGATATATATAGTCTATACACGAAAACAGATAAAAAGTCAAGTATCTATGCAAAAAACCCTTATATTTTCTGTCTTGGTGATGGTGATGCTGGCGGCGATAACCTCGTCCGTTTTTGCCGATACCGCATCCGTTGCCCCGGCCGATATCATTGACTTGATGGCGGTTAGCGCAGGCAGTACGTCCATACAATTTACCTGGACGGCCCCGGGAGCAGATGGTATGAGTGAGCCGGCGACCGGCTATGACTTTCGCAGGGCAACATCCCTTTTTAATGCCGG
>JBBTXL010000008.1:0-66372 GCA_038062295.1 Patescibacteria group bacterium | reverse complement strand
AGGCGCACTCACCCTGTGTGCTGCCGTGCCGGCAGTTCCCTCCGCATCCGCAACCTTGCCGTTGCTGCACAGCTGCCGCCATTGCCAAAACCTGTCGGACGGCCGCTGTGCGGTCCTGGCAGCATTCACCCGCCGCTTTTTTCTCCTCGCTATGGCATGCGCATACGTGCGCGTGATGATGTTCGTGGTGAGAATTCATGGTTTTACTATACCACGGAAAAACACTCGTTTACAAGCCTGGTAGCAGGAAACGCACAAATGGAACTTATGTACCGTTCTGTCCTCTTTCGGCGGACTAAAAACCAGCCCACCCGGCTTTGTAAGCTCCTTTCCGCACCGGTCGCATTTTGGTTTAATAGCCATACTACAACCCGCTTTCAATATCATCCATCAGGGCAAGTATCTGCTCCTCTAGTTCCTCGTCATTAATATTCTGTGCCGCCATAAGACATGTTTCAAGTTCCCCAAGAGCCCCCTCTTTGTATCCTGCATTGTAGTACAGCTTCGCCGTTTTCACGGTGCATTCAACATTGGCGCGAGGCGTGTTTTCCTGGTCCGCAACGCGCTCGTTCTGTTGTATCCACTCGTTCAAAAGCGCCAGCGCTTCCGTACTTTCAAGCCCTTGCTCTTTGAGCGCTTCAATGACACGTTCCTCACTCACCGGTTCTTTTTCAGATGGAAATTGTTCGTTCATAATCTTTTATTCTTTAAACAATTGTATCGTTGCGGCAACTTCTTCAGGAATACCGTCAATGCAGGAATACTTCTTTACTTCTTCCGCATTCACCCACACATGGTTGGTGAACGCTCCTTTTTCCAAAACCACTTCCCCGTTTTTGTACTTCGCCGCGAATTTCACCAGTATCACGGGAGTTTCGTCGGGCCGTACGAACGCAACGCTGTTGATGTATTTCAACTCTCGCTCTATCTCAATTCCCGCTTCTTCCCTTGCTTCCCGCACCAATAAATCCTCTACCGCATCTTCAAAATCCAGTACATCGCCGTTCACGCGAGTGGGATGCGCAATATCAAACTGCTCCCACTCCAGTTTCCCGCCCGGCACGCCATACCGCCCCGGGTGCACTTTCTCCCGCTCGTCGCGCTTGAGGATAAGACATCTGCCGTCACTTTCGCGGTACACCACCACATTGGCGACGAAATAAAATAGCTTGTTTTGTTTTGCATTCTCTAAACTGATCTTTTGCGCAGGCATATTATTTATTTCTCATTTCTTCCCGCAATTCCATCCACAGCTTCCCCATCATATTTTCACCGGTACCATCTTCGCCCGTGCCCCAAAAGGAGTCGGTTGGGCTGTTTTCTTCCAGAATAACATTCCCTGACTTTACAAGCATTTCTTTCACATCATCGTGTTGGAAAAGCTTTGCGCGCAAGATTTCTTTCATTGTTGCTGCTTTGTCGCGATGCCCTTTCCTTCCTGTTTTTGTCTGCCCGTAATGCTTTGCGAGACGGGCACTGGGCGCATTCTTTATTTTTTCCTTGAGATGCTCGTCCTCAAATTTCGCCGCCTGGTACGCGTGTTCCGCGGTCATGTACTCTCTGTCTTTGAAAACCACCTTATGCGCCGAAAAATTAGACAGCAGGTAATACTCTTTTTCGTAAAATTTGATTGTTTTGTTACTCTCCGACATATTTGAATCGCGGAACCTTTTGTCCGTTTACTTCCACATCCTCTAAAAACATCGCGAA
Source organism: Patescibacteria group bacterium (assembly GCA_038062295.1). GTDB lineage: Bacteria > Patescibacteriota > Minisyncoccia > GWC2-36-17 > WO2-46-25 > JBBTXL01. The sequence goes on along the minus strand of JBBTXL010000008.1, from coordinate 64,662 downwards.
CGGCCGTACCCATAGTTGCCCGTCATGCTCATACACGACGAATTCCTGCTCCGGGTCTTCGCTGTGCTTTGCCACGCCAAATACTTTTACGTCGTGACCTTTGAAATGTTGATATTTTCCGAGTTTGATTTTATTTTCCATATACTCTACTCAAGAGAAATAATCTGCAATCCTTTTCTCTTCACTTCCTCTGTTATATTATTTACCATGACACTTCTTGATAGGCGATGCGGATGGGAAATCAGTAAGTCTAAACATTTTGAAAAAATTACATGTGGTGCTCTTGCACATGTTCTCCTTCGCCACCACAGCCGTCGGAAAGATTCCATACATCTATAATTTGTTCTCCAGCAAATCCCCGTTCGTTGATCAGTTTCTTTGCCAAACCGCCATACACATACCAGCGCCAACACTTACAACAACACGGACCATTTTCGTGAGAATGCTTCATAGCATAGTCATATGCCGCCTGTTCCTCGGGAGCTAACTGGAAATCATAATACGCAAGCAATTCTTTTGCGAGAGCCGCATCGACATCGTACGGATCGGGGGGTATTTCGGGTATATCCGCATACTTTTTTAAACCCTCCACCTGTTCCTCATATCTATGCATACTCATCGGAGAGCAACATGATCCCTTAATGTGGTCTCCATTGGTCATTCCCATTATGGAGTCTTTAAAAACTCCTGAACAAGTTGAATTCCCTTTCTGGCTGAATTCATTAAAACGGGAGGCCAAAGCACTTTCAGGGGCAATGGAGTAATTTTTCTCTTTAGAGAAGTAAAAAGAAAATCCGATAAGACCAAGCGCGATGATTATTGCAAATAAATTTATAAACTTTTGAGAATTCATTTTCACTTTTGTGCAGTTAATTTTTGTGCCCTTCTGTCTCCAAAAGCCCACAGCGTTTACCCTTCGACAAGCTCAGGATTGCGAGATGTCACTTCCCGTGACATCTCTTATACTTCTTCCCGGAACCGCACGGGCAGGGGTCGTTGCGGCCGACCTTGGCGAGGCCGCCCCCCGATGCGGCGGCGGCAGGCGCTGGTTGTCCCGAGGCATTGGCAAACACCGCGCGTTGCGCGGGGGCGGCGTGGGTGTATTGGTGGACGCCAATTTTGAAAATGGTCGCCGCCACATCGGCGTCGAATGCGCGCATCATTTCTTTGAACATTTTATGCCCTTCGTTCTTGTACTCTATAAGCGGGTCCTGCTGGCCGTACGCGCGCAAGCGCACCGAGTCCTGCATATACTCCATGTTTTCCAAATGGTCCATCCATAAAGTGTCTATGGTACGGAGCACAACCATTTTTGCGGCATTATTGAACTCCTCGGGAGAGAATTCTTTTTCTTTTGCCGCATACGCGGCTTCTGCCACACCCATAAGATGTTGGGTAAGTTTCTCGCGCTTTTCTTCCGGCGCAAGTTCTTCTCCGTAAACGGCGTGGATGCGGCTCTCCGTATCCGGCGCGAACGGCACGATGGTTTTTCCGTCCTCTATAATTTCCGCGATGTTCCAATTCTGGGAGTACTCATCCGCCGTGTGTGCGGCAACGACCGCTTCGATCTGCTTTTGCACCGTGGCGAGCACCTGCTCACGCACGCTTTCGGCATGCACGGCTTCCCGCCGGAGCTTATACACCACCTCGCGGTGCTTGTTCATCACTTCGTCGTATTCAAGCACATGCTTGCGGGAGTCAAAGTGGTGCCCTTCTATTTTTTTCTGCGCCGACTCTATCGCCCTGCTTACAAACGAGTTTTCAATGGGCTGGTCTTCCGGCACGCCGAATGAACCCATCATTTTCTTGAGTTTGTCGGAGCCGAAAATCCGCATCAGGTCGTCTTCAAACGACACAAAGAACTTTCCCGTGCCCGGATCGCCCTGTCGCCCTCCCCGGCCGCGCAACTGGTTGTCGATGCGCCGCGCCTCATGCCGCTCCGTGCCGAGCACATACAACCCCCCGAGCTCGCGTGCGCGCTGCGTTTCGTCCGGGTCCTGCGGGTTGCCGCCTAAAATAATATCCACGCCGCGGCCTGCCATGTTGGTCGCTATCGTCACGGCACCCACTTTGCCCGCCTGCGCGATGATCTCCGCCTCACGCTCGTGGTTTTTTGCATTGAGCAGTTCATGCTTGATACCCTCGCGCGACAGCAACGCGGCGAGCCGCTCGTTTTTTGCAATAGATGCTGTGCCGACAAGGATCGGCTGCCCTTTTGCGTTGCGCTCCTTGATCTCCGCCACCACCGCCTGGAATTTCCCCCGCTCCGATTGGTAGATCGCATCAGGCAGATCCTGACGCATGTTCGGTTTATTGGGAGGAATTTGAATAACCTCCAGCTTGTACACTTTCCAGAATTCCTCTGCGGACGTCGCGGCGGTTCCCGTCATACCCGCCAACTTTTTATACAGACGGAAATAATTCTGGAACGTGATGGACGCGAGCGTGCGCGATTCTTTTTGCACCACCACACCTTCTTTCGCCTCAATCGCCTGATGCAATCCTTCCGAATACCGCCGCCCGGGCATCAAGCGGCCGGTGAACTCGTCCACGATGATCACCTCGCCATCCTTAACAATATAATCCTTGTCGCGCTGGTACAGCGCCTTTGCTTTGAGCGCCTGTTCCAGGTGGTGGAGATAGCGGATGCCCGAGCCGCCAAAGATCGTCGTGTCGTAAATATTATCAACGCCGAGCACCTTTTCAACCTTCACGATCCCATCCTCATTCAGCGCCACCGCACGCATTTTCTCGTCAATGTTGTAATGCGTCTTCTCCGCCAAGTGCGGCATGATCTGGGCGAATTGGGCATAGAGCTTTGTGGAATCCTCGCCCTGCATGGAGATGATGAGTGGCGTACGCGCTTCGTCTATTAAAATGGAGTCCACTTCATCCACAATGGCGAACGAGTGTCCGCGCTGGACCGCATCTTCCGCGCGCGCCACCAGGTTATCGCGCAAATAATCAAACCCGAACTCGTTGTTCGTGCCGTACGTGATGTCGGCCGCGTACGCCTCTTTTCTCGTTACCTTCCGCAAATGTTCATGTGCCACCTTAAAGCTTTCGGTATGCTGCTCCCCCGCCGCCGTTTGCTGCGCCAGACTGTCATAGAGGTATGCCGCGTCATGCGCGATGCACCCCACCGAAAGCCCCAAGGTGTCATAGAGAGGCCCCATCCATGCGGCGTCGCGCTGGGCGAGATAGTCGTTCACGGTCACAATGTGCACTCCTGTGCCGGACAGCGCGTTCAGATATGCCGGCAGTGTTGCTACCAGCGTCTTCCCTTCCCCCGTTTTCATTTCGGCGATCTTTCCCTGGTGCAGCACCATGCCGCCGACAAACTGCACATCGTAGTGTGCCATACCGAGCGAGCGCTTCGCCGCTTCCTGCACCAGCGCAAACGCTTCCGGCACAATGTCACCCAACGGCGAGCCGTTGGCAAGCCGTTCTCTCAAGAGCGCTGTTTTTTCTTTTATACCATCCGCAGGCAACAACGCGCATGCGGCTGCATGCGCGTGAACCTCTGCAACATTCGCGCTTAATTTTCTCACGATCCGCGCCTGCGGATCTCCAAAAAACCACATAGAACTCTTTTACTTTTCTTTGCGAAACCACGCCATGGGAGAAATGGAGGTCAGCCGTTTGAGCGCACGCGCTCCCTTGCGAAATTTTGACTCCGAAATGCCTTTCTCTTTCTGCAGCTCCAGCTTTAACTCCTCGCGCACGCCGTCGATCGCCGCGCGTATGTCCTGGCCCTCTTGCGCAGCGCGAATAACGCGGCCACCGACTTTCATGTTCACCTCGGCACGAAACACCCCGCCATGACGATGATGCGTCGTCGTACGGGCGATCTCCACAAACGCCTGTATCGTTTCCTGCCCGCTGCCGTGTCCGCCGGCCGGCGGAGCAAAATGTCGCGGCATGAACTTATCAAGGGACCCTATCTTTTCCTCAATAAACTCGGTCAGTGCGGGAGTGAGGTCTATGTGTGTCGTTTTGATGTCTATTTTCATGGGGAGAGAAGTTATCTCCAATATATCGTAAAAAAACGATATTGTACAGTGGGATAAAAAACATGACCCCTCGTTTCCGAGGGATCATGTAAGAAGAAAAAACTATCTCTTCTTCTTTTTTGCCGCCTTCTTTTTCTTTGCCATAAGTATCTGTTTTGCCAGCTTAGGAGTCCGACAAAACGAAGGTATTTTTATTTATGATAAATAGGCGACCTCCTATTTATTTTAACTGCAACGATCTACCTATAGTATACACCAATGTGCAATGAAAATAACTGTGGATAACTCATCTGTAATACATTCATAATCTTTTGTAATACTATTCATAGTTCCGGAGCATGCGGATCTCTTCCACAAGCGCAACGCCGTATGTATCCTCTACTGTTCTTTTGACATGGGTGATCAATTCCCTAATGTCACGCGCCGTTGCGCCGCCGTTCACCACAAAATTCGCGTGCCGTTCGCTCACCTGTGCGCCGCCAACGGCACAACCTTTCAAACCGGCGCGGTCTATCAAAAAACCCGCGGGGAGAAATGCCGCATCGCGAAACTGCCCACAGCACTCGTCACGCGAAACCAATTCCCTGCCCTCGGGCGAGTGCGCAAGTTCCACATTCTTGAACACACATCCTTCGGAGCGGCCGGAAAGCGGTTGATGCGACGCGCGGAAACGCATATTTTCCTGCATGCGCACAGCGATCTCCTCGGGATTACCGGGGGTAAGCGCAAGCGTGGCGCCGACAATAATGCTCCCGTTCGATTTGAACATGCTCGAGCGGTACGCAAACGCACACGCGTCCCGGGGGATGGTTAAAAACACGCCGCGTTCGGGGTCATACACGCGCACTTCGGCAACAACATCCTTGGTTTCTTTGCCACACGAACCGGCATTGCCAAAAACGGCGCCGCCCAGCGTCCCCGGCAATCCCGCTGCCCACTCGAGCCCCGTAAGCGAGAGTGTTTTTGCTTTTTGCACCAGCACACCCATTGGAACGCCGGCGTCAGACACGAGCATATTCCCCTCCACCGCTATGGCGCCGGGCATCGCGCGGATGACAACGCCGGAAAATCCTTCATCTGAAACTAGCGTGTTCGTTCCCCCGCCAAGTATGAAATACCGCAGCCCTTTTTCCCGCGCAAACATAACCGCCAAACGCATTTCATCTCCTGTCCGCGCTTCGGTAAAGTATGCCGCACTCCCGCCGACGCCATATGTATTTAAATTTCGTAACGAAACATTTTGCCGCATTACTTGCATCATATCATAAAAAACAAAACCCTCCGACGGAAAGGGTTTTGTTTAAAAAAGTTTTTGGTGCTCCTAGTACATCCCGCCCATGTCCATGCCGCCGGGCATGCCGCCGCCTCCGCCTTTTTCTTTCTTTTCCTCGGGAATGTCGGCAACCACCGCTTCGGTGGTCAGCAACATCGCCGCCGCAGACGCCGCGTTCTGCAAGGCCGAGCGCACCACTTTAGTTGGGTCCACAATGCCCGCTTTCACGAGGTCTTCGTACTGGCATGACAAGGCGTTGAACCCGTGCCCGCCTTTGAGTTTCTTTACTTCAGCAACGACCACCGAGCCGTCAAAACCGGCGTTTTGCGCGATCTGGCGCAACGGCTCTTCCAATGCCCGGCGTAAAATGTTCACGCCGATCATTTCTTCATGCTCCGCTTTTACTTTATCCAGCGCGTCCAGCGCACGGATGAGCGCAACACCGCCGCCCGGCACGATCCCTTCTTCCGCAGCGGCTTTGGTTGCCGCAATGGCATCTTCAATGCGATACTGCTTTTCTTTCTGCTCCACTTCCGATGCCGCGCCGACCTTCACCACCGCGACGCCGCCCGAAAGCTTTGCCAGTCGCTCCTGCAGTTTTTCTTTGTCAAATTCCGAGGTTGATTGTTCTATCTGCGTACGGATCTGCTTTACGCGCTGCTCAATATCCTGTTTTTTTCCCTTGCCGCCGACAATGGTTGTATTATCCTTGGTCGCAATGACTTTGCGCGCAGTGCCAAGCGCCGCGAGATCCGCGCTTTGCAACTTCATGCCGCGATCTTCCGCGATCACCGTACCGCCCGTTACCGTGGCGATATCTTCCAGCATCTCTTTCTTGCGATCGCCAAACCCCGGCGCCTTAATGGCGAGCGTATTAAATGTGCCGCGCAGTTTGTTGACCACCAGAGTTGCCAATGCTTCGCCATCCACATCATCCGCAATAATAACCAACTCCTTACTGCCCGACTGTGCGAGCTTTTCTAAAAGCGGCAAAATTTCCTGGAGCGAAGATATCTTTTTGTCCGTAATGAGGATCTTTGCGTTGTTGTATACCGCTTCCATGCGGTCGCCATTGGTGATCATATAGGCCGACACGTAGCCGCGGTCAAACTGCATACCTTCCACGATCTCTTTGGATACGCCGAAGCTCTGCGACTCTTCCACCGTGATAACGCCGTCTTTCCCGACCACATCAATGATCTCGCCGATCAGCTCCCCGATCTGCGGATCCTGCGCGGAAATGGTCGCAACCTGTGCGATTTCCTCGCGCTTAGAAACCGGCTTTGCAAGTTTTGCAAGCTCCGCAACAACCGCCGCAACGCCTTTTTCAATGCCGCGTTTGAGTCCCAGCGGATTCACGCCCGAGGTGACATTTTTCATCCCTTCCGTAATGATCGCCTGCGCAAGTATCGCCGCCGTTGTCGTACCGTCGCCCGCAACATCGTTCGTTTTACTGGACACTTCCTTCACGATCGCCGCGCCGATGTTTTCCAGCTTATCGGGCAGTTCAATTTCCTTCGCGATGGTCACGCCGTCATTTGTAATAACGGGTGAGCCGTAGCTTTTTTCAAGCACGACATTGGAACCCTTCGGTCCGAGTGTCACCCGTACGGTGTTTGCAAGTTTGTCCACACCCCGCTTCAGTGCGTGGCGCGCATCCTCGTCAAAAATGATCTGTTTTGCCATAGGTGTTATTTAATGATCGCTAAAATATCTTCTTCCTTGATAACAAAATATTCCTTTCCTTCAACCTTTACCTCTGTCGGGCTGTACTTTGAAAACAGCACTTTATCGCCCGCTTTCACCTGCATATCCGTCCGCTTGCCGGAGTCCGACAGCTTGCCGGGGCCGACCGCAACCACCGTGCCTTCCTGCGGCTTGTCCTTTTCCACCGTGTCGGGCAACACAATGCCGCTTTTGGTCTTTGTTTCCTCCTTGCGCGGCTCTACGATGCAATAATCTGAAATTGGTTTGAGCTTCATTGCCATACTAATAAAAAGTTAATGATTTATAAAATTAAAATTAGCACTGTAACGCTACGAGTGCTAATCCATAGTATAGGCGAGCGGCAATGATGTCAATACCCTACTCCATCAGGAGGGATGGCTCAAATGAGGGTTCGGTGACCCCGGGCATCATGAGCGGGATGGGCTTGCCTGGCGGCACAGACCCGCCCCCGCTACTGCCGGTCTGTACTTGTTGCGGGAAGGAGATATTTTTTATGAGCGTGAGGTCGGCAAGATTATTGATGCCAAGCATCGCATTGGAAAGCGTGTACAGCCCATTTTCAATATAGAAACTGCGCGTGATGGCCTCTTCGTATGAGTATCCGTCGGTCTGCTTTTGCGGGTGTGCCACCCTCCCTTTGAGCGCGAGTGAAGTTTTGCCGATATCAAACACCAGCGCACCGATGAACGGGTTGTTGTTGTTTTCCTCGGCAAGCGTTGCGGGAATAACCAGCAAATTTTTATCTTTGGAAAACAAGAATGCCTTGTGGTCATACTCCGCCAAGGAGCTGCTCCACTGCCCGCCTGTTTTGTAGCTTGCCACCTCGGACGGCTGCGCAACATTCGCCACGTCAAACAGCGAGATCTTTAGCCCCTTGGTGATGACTCCCCCGTCGGGACGCGCTTCCGTATCCCTGCCGATGCCGATAAGCGTCGTGTCGTCGTACGGGTGCAAATAGTTTGAAAACCCGGGAATTTTGAGTTCGCCTAATACCTTAGGCGCAGCCGGATCGCTCACGTCAATAACAAACAGCGGATCGGTCTGCTGGAACGTCACCAGGTACGCGCGCGCCTGCATGAACCGTGCCGAATAAATGCGTTCGCCGGGCGCAAGTTCTTCCAGTTTTCCAACTACCTTCAATGAGCCATCAAGCACATATAGATTACTGTACGGTTCGCGCTGCGACTCTTCAATGTAGGGCGCCCAGTTGCGGCTCTTGGTGGTGGCAATACGGAAATATCCATCGTGCTCGTCCATGGAAAACTGATTGAGCACATGGCCGGGCACTTCACCCACCGCCGTATGTGAAAGTATGCCGTTACTCACGGCGATCCTATGAATGACCGTCTTTTCAAGCTCTTTGGCGATGGCCGCGTAACGCTCTTTGAGCTTATTTTCCGTTTCTTTTTCAAGCGTCATCCGTTCGGATTCCGTAAGCCCTATCACGAAACGCTGGAACACGTTCATGATCTTCTGCTCTTTCTCCCATTGCGTGAGTACGGCAACATCGGTTGCTTGTATCTTTGCGATCGTATCCCGCTCTTTCGCGCCAAGCCGCGGCGTTACCACCTCTTTGGTCACATCCATCGCCAGCTGATATTCGTCCACATACCGCGTGGATACGATATACAGATTACTCTCGGACATATACACGTTCTGCCCGGCATCCATCAGGTACACTTCGCTTGTGATGGGTGCGTCCTTGTCCTGCGTGTTGATGGCAGCAACTGTCACGAAGCTCTGCGAACGGTACGGCATGTCAAAATAGTACACATCTTTTGCAAATGGGAGCGGCGCGCCGTTTTGCATTATCACCGGCAACGGCACCACCGTATCGTCATACCCGTACTGCTGCTTCGTGGTGATGAAATATACAAAGTCTCCCACCATGCGCGAGTCGTTGAAATATCCTTCAAAGCTCATGTCGCGTACCTGGCGCGGGTTTGCTTTGTCGGAAATATCGTACACCTTGAAAAACGTGAATTGGTTATACGGCCGCGGCCAGATCTCCGGATACAGCATCATGCGTTCCTCCTGGATGACAAACTGCTGGTCATAGCCGTACACCGCAAGCCGGTCGCCGTTAATATAAAGATTGGTCGCGGGCGACGGCAGTTCAATGCGCCCGACGATGTTGGCCTGCTCCGCGGGATACGCGTCAATGATGAACACGGAGACGCCGGAGATCGCGTAAGCATATTTCCCGTCGGTTTTTACAATATCGGCTTCATCCACGCCTTCCACTTGGATGTTGGTGCGTGAAAAATCGTCGCTACCTCCCCCGCCGCTTTCGGGGCGCGCTGTGGGAGCCGAACCGATCCCCGCGCTCGAAAGAGGCGCGCCGGCAGAAACATCCTGCTTGACCGCTCCCATCCCCAGCGCCTGCCGTTCACCACCAAAACCATACTGGATGTCCTGGTTGTGTTCTTTCAGAAACGCCTTGACCTCATCCACGCTCGCAAATTTTTTCAGGCCACTTTTGGCAAGCGCTTCCGTGAGCGACGCCGGGGGCTGTTGCTGCGTCGTCTGTCCGGGTGGCTGTTCCCCAGTGCGCGTGACAAAAAAGTATCCGGCAACCAGCCCGACACACACCATAAAAATAAGAGCAAAGAGAATAGTATTGAGAGACTGTGGCATTATACGACGCCTGCATTCATAACCAATATGCTTTCAAAAAGCATTATACCATGAACGAGCGGCAGAGCGGAAGCAAGAAAGTATGCCGCCAGAATATCGTACCGGTATGCGAATCGGGCGCACAGAATGTTCACGATGGAGAATGCGATCGCCCAATATGCGACATAATACATTTCTGCGGCGCGGCCGATCAGGTCAACGCCGAACGCATAGGTAAAGTGCAATGGAATGAACGCTTCGGGAGGACCCGCGTTCGTGTTAAGGTAGTACCACAGCCCAAGGTGAAGTGCACCGGTCGCGCCGATCATGGAAAGAATATATCCGTCGAACAGAAAATCATACGAGTCACGGATATTCCCCCACACCGCCGCAATGCGGCCTGCTGCGCGCTTCATATTTCAATAACATTACCCCATGTGTCGTAATCGGACGAGTGGGTGAATAAAATAACCTGGAACGCGCTTGTCGCATCCGTGAGGATCCTGCGCGCCCGTTCCCTGCGAACGGCATCGAACGCATGAAACGGGTCGTCCAACGGCAACAGCGACTTTGTACCCTTGTTGAGCAGTGACAACACGGCGAGCCGTGCGATCAGATAAAACTGGTCGATGGTGCCGCGGGACAAGTGGTCCTCGGGCACGATCATGTCGTTTTTTTCATCGGACCACACCACGAACGACAGGTCATCGTTCACCCGCACCCGCCGGTAGCGTCCGTCGGTCACGGCGGCAAGATATTTTTCCAGGTACGACTCTATCTGCGCACGGGACGCCGCAATGGTCTTTTTCTGCGCCTCCGCAAGCGCATCTTTGAGCTCCATGAGCGTCGCGAGCTTGCGTTCGGCGTTTTCCTTGCTCCGGCGTTTCATCTCGAGTGCCTCCTCGCACCGCGCAAAATCCTCGCGGCTGGCGCGCGCCGCAAGGGCGGCACCGGCATCGCGCAGCTCTTTTTCACCCTGCGCCGCCTCCTGTTCAAGCGCCCGCAGAGAAACTTCCAGCATCCGCTGGTCTCCAGGAGCGGGGGGATGCACGCGCTCCTCGGCAGAAATTGTTGACTCCGCAACAGCAACGCGGCGCGCGCACTCGTTCTTTTCCTGAATGAGCGCCGCGAGCGTTTTTCCGCGCAGGATTCCCTCCTCCTTGCTCTCCAGTTTTGCGTGCTCCTGCCCGAGCGCGTTATACTTTTTCACCTTTTCCAACAGCTCCTTTTCGTTCGTAACGCCGTATACGGCAAACGTCTGCGCCAGCTGTTTCTCCATGACCGCGATCTCGTGCTCCAGGCGCTCCGCATCCGTATCCACCGCGGCGCGAGTATGCACCGTAATGCCTTTGCGCAGAATGAAACTGTACGACGCGGCAATAACAAACAAACCCAGAAAGATAAACAATCGCGGGTCAAAAAATCCCAGAAGCCCCGCTCCCAACAGCACCAGGGAAACCGCCGCGTGCACCGGTTTGATATGCGCGAGCCGCATGCGATGCCCCGTGCTCATTTCCTTTTTTTCCGCCGTCGCGTATGCGAGCTTTTCTTTTCTGACGGCCAGCTGTTCGCGGAGCGCATACAGAGCGTTCATGTCCACCGAGGGCAGGATGCGCAGATGCTCCAATTCGCGCGTGATATACTCTTTTTTTGCGGCAACATCCTGGACGACAAGCACATCGGCATTCAGCGTATCAAACTGCGTCGTCAGCTGTTTCAGTTCTTCGGTTGTTTTGAAATATACGGCATTGCGTTCGTGCTGACCGCGTACGGCGGCACATTTTGCCGCAACGGCCCCATGCACCCGGTCGCGCTCGGCATAGTGCGCCGCGGCAGCCGAGGCGCGCGAAAGCTCTTCCTCAATGGCCTGGCGCTTGGCGGCGAGTTCCGCGATCTCCGTTTCGAGTTGTACGAGAAGACCGGGTGTTTTTGCGGTTCCCCGCATGCCTTTTTGCAGCGCGGTCAGTTCGTTGTCGATCGTCGCGATCACTTTGTCCGCGCTCACATGCTCGCCCGATGCGGTCATCAGCTCTTCGAGCGTCCGCGATATTTCCTTTTTTCCCTCCGCAACACCCGCCAACGCATCATGCCGCACGCACGCCGTACGCTCGAATAACGCCAGCGAACGAAGCGCGCCCAGCGCAAACAACTGCTTGGCCACATCGCCATGCGTCATCCACCGTTCTTTGGTCGTCAGGTTTTCCAGCGAACCCTCTTTTGTCTCAAAATTCTTTACGAGCGCGTACTGTTCGCCGTTATGCTCGAACTCGAGCGTAATATCGTACATCCGGTCCGACTGCCACGATTTGAGCGCCAGAATATCCTTATTGCTTTTTTTGGGGTCGTAGAACAACCCGGCCAACAACGCGAAAAGCAGCGTTGATTTCCCCTGCTCGTTCGGTCCCTTCACCACGGTGAAATCACCCGTGAACTTCGCGGAAAATGACGCGAATTTTTTAAAATTATGGAGTGAAATAGAAGTAATGAACATGCTCTTTACCCCAGAATATTTTTCCCTTCCAGTTCCGCAACGCCCAGGTGAAGCGCCTCGGTCATCCGTTGGCGTTCCGCAGGGTCTTTCGCGTTTGTGATGCGCTGTTGCATGATGCGTACGAACTGGCCGATCACCAGCTCCTCGGGGTAGTTGAGCTCGGTGATCTCTTCCTCCGCCGACACCGTTTCGTCGCTGACCGTAATGCTGAAAAACGCGTCGGCAAAGTCGCGCTCTATTTTTTCGGGGTCTATAAAAACGCCTGCGGGCGCTACACCGGCGAACGTCACGACGGCGATGCGGTTTGGGCTGGCGCGCTGCTCCAGTTCGAAATATGCCTGCTCCATGGTTTCTGTCACCTGCATATCCAGACGGATCTCTGCGACTTCTTTTTGCGATATTTTCAGCGGCGTCACCTGTGCGCCGCCGTCCTCCGTAATTTCCACCGACAACGCATACCCCTGTCCGATACCGCCCTTCCCTTCCTGATAGGTAACTTCGGGAGAACCGGAGTACCATGCCACAACGCCCTTGGCGGAAAAATCCTGGCACCCGTGCCAGTGCCCAAGCGCCAGGTACTGAACGCCCGAGCGCTCAATATCCTTTGGTTCTATCGGCATATCGTCGCGCGCGGACTTCCCTTCTATCTGCACCGACCCATGCGCCATCGCCACTGTATACTTTGTTGCTGCGCTTTTCACCGCGCTCGCAAGGAATGCCACGGGGCTCTCGGAAGACTTGTTGGATACGTTCGCTTTTGCGTATACCGTCGTATCAATATCCGGAAATTCTTTTGTTGTTATCGCCGGATCATCGAATACATGCACGCGTGGAAACTGCGCCGCGAAATGCTCGCGCTTGTAAATGGAGTCGCCGCTCAAACAGTCATGCGTGCCGGGCACAATGGCAACATACACTCCCGCGTCATTGAGCTTTTTAAATTGCGTTTTCACAAACCCGACGGAGTCGTATGAAGGAAAATTTGAGTCAAACAGGTCGCCCGCGATCAGCAGCAGTTGCGCCCGCTCCGACACGGCACGGTCGGCTATCTTTGCGAGAGCATCGCGGAGCGCTTTGCGCTGTTCCTCGGCGCGCTTCCCGAACGCCCCGAATTTCACGCCGATATGCACGTCCGCCGTATGGATGAGCTTTAACATGCATCCAGTGTATCACAAATAAATTCTTGATAAAACAGCAAAACCACGGTACGCTCTTGGTATACCGAAACGCCGCCAAAGGAGGTAACCATGGATCTTTTAACGTTGGTGGAAATCGTAGGACTTGTTGTTTGCATCTTCACTTTCCCCGAAAAATGGCTGAAATGGCTTGATACAAAAGCCGAACAGCTCACTCGCCGCGCGCGGGAGCGGGAACGCGCCAGAATCCTGTAAGAAATGGAACACAGCCCACCCGGCGTGGTGGATATCGAAATGATACGCCGCAACCTCGATCGGCTACAGGGCATCCGATAAAAACACAAAGACCTCTCTGCAATACAGAGAGGTTCTTCATTTTAGAGGATTTTTCGCAATTCTCCCGCACCACCAATTGTACACGAACTACACTATAGTGTAATTCATATACAATTAGGTGATCTTGAAATGCCGTTTCAAATATGATGCATTGTCTATTTTCTGTGCCTCAATGAGCCTAACATACGGCTGCAATTCAAAATACTCAACAAGAATGTCCATCTCTTTCTTGCAAGGATACGGAAAAACAAAAACACTCTTCTGAAGCGCATAAAAACCGAGTTCTCGCAGTTTTTCGGAAAACGCCCTTCTCCCCTGCTTAAGCTTCTCCGGAATATCAAAAATCACGATACGCCATGAGCCATCCCACCGGACAACTCTTGGGAGTTTCATGTCACGCACATGATATTGAAGCGTCTTCTTTGTCCCAAGGTTGCTGATCGAGAGAAGCACCGTCCCGTCGCCCTTTCTCTCACAAATAACCAATTGGGAGTGATGAAGACGCTTAATCCCCCGGTGAAGACTTTCTTTGTTGATGATGCGCCACGCCGCGCTTGTTTGCTTGAGTACGCGAAAATACTGGTCTGGTCTGCTCGTCAAACCCAAAACAACCCCCGCCTCCAAAAGCAGTAATATTTTTTGTGCCATCGGCCCCAACCGTTTCCCACGCATATCAGACATACTACCATAAATCGTATACGAAATGCACTATAGGGTTTTTCATGTACAATTTGAAAAACGGGATTTTATTGTTAGCGATTGCGGGAAACGAAGCTACTTCCCCTTACGTAAAACCGCCAGGGGTGGTGCCGGGAATGGCCGGCGTAGTCAACCCCGATGCGGGGCGCGGCAATGATATCCTTGCGCGCAATGCGCACTCCCCTATCTTCTATCCAAAGCTTGGTTCCTGAAATACTCTCCCCGTTCATACTTCGGCCAATGCCGAACGCTTTGCATAATTTACCGGGACCATTCGTGAGGGGCGGCATGCCCTGACTATCACCGAAGGGTTTACCCTGAGTAACGTCGAAGGGCTCCACGGCGCGGATAAGTACGGCGGCGGGAAAATCCTTTTTCTCCGTCACAAAGTTCAGACAGCAATACATCCCATAAATAAGATACACATACACGGTGCCCGGCGCGGCATACAACGTTTCTGTCCGATGGGTTCTCCCGCGTGAGGCGTGACAGGCCAGGTCATCCTCCCCGATATACGCTTCCGTTTCCACTATTTTTCCTGCCACAGCACGGCGGCCGTGTTTTACCACGAGATATTTCCCCAGCAAACCGCGCGCGACCAAAAGTGTCGGTCGGGCAAAAAACGAAGGTGAAGGACGCTTCATTATCGAAACGCCATGAGTATGGCGCCGATGGTTATCAAAAGCGCACCCGCGCCCGTTTTCAACGTCAACTGCTCGCCTAAAAAGAGAATGGCAAGCACGAGCACGAACACCACACTCAATCTATCCAGCGCGGCAACAGCCGACGCGGGGCCATGCGCAAGCGCAAAAAAGTAGAACAGCCATGAGAGCGCGCCGGCAATGCCCGATGCGACGATAAACGCGAACGCCTTACTGTTAATAGACGAAAGCAATCCGCTTTTCCCCAGCGCAATAGATACGATAACGAGAAACACCGCCATCACGACGGCGCGCACCGTGGTTGCAAGCGTTGAGTCAACATGGCTCAAACCGATCTTGCCCAGTACGGCAACTCCCGCCGCAAACACCGCCGATAATAATGCATAGAGAATCCACATGGATGTATCGTAGCATGTTCCATATGTGTATAAAAGTAAAAAAGCCGGGTAGACTAATCGATATTATCGATTTCGTCTAACCCGGACTTCTTTAACAGGGCTTTGGTTTCGCTTTCCCTAAAGTGTCCGAAGACACATTAGGTACATCAATTCTGTGAGAACTGACAACACGTTTCCTTGAGTTACCCCAAGGGAATGGTCACAGCTCTGCAAGAACTGAGGAGACTTTTCCCGATTAGGAGAATCGTACTTCGCTAGCACCAAGACCCATCTTTATAAACTTATAAAAAGAGCAAGAAAATTTGAACGTTTTTTGAGTGTACTCCCCCGGCGGTTTTTTGTCAAAGGGGGGCTGTGGATAACTCAAACACCTTCACCTTCCTCCGCGCGCCAGAAATAAGGCGGATGCGCGAAGGCGCAATATCAAAATAGTTCGCGAGCGCGCGGGCAACAGCGATGTTCGCCTTCCCTTCCGTTGCCGGCGCCTTCACGGCGACATGAAACATACCGTCTTTTTTCACGACAGATTCCGCGCGCGCATTGGGCTTGGCTTTCACTGTAATTCTCATAGGGGTAGTATACCAAAACTAAAACCAGCCGCGCGAACGCGGCTGGTTTTCCTGAATGCGAGATTAGTATCTCGGACGGCGGTCACCGCCACCGAAATCTCTGCGCGGCGGACGGCTTTCCATCGGCCGGGCTTCATTCACCACAATGGCGCGCCCGTCAATTTCTTTGCCGTTGAGCATCGCAACCGCTGCATCGGCTTCCTCATCCGTTGACATTTCAACGAATCCGAAACCTTTGGAGCGACCCGAGATCTTGTCCGTGATGATCGTCGCCGATACCACGGTGCCCGCCTGCGAGAATGTATCCTTCAGGACGTCCTGGGTAGTACCCCATGAGATACCGCCCACAAACAATCTTTTTGCCATACAAACTATAACGTTAAATAAATAACCAGTAGGACGACCTGTTTTCTCTTACGAAAATACGAAAGATGGAACACCCCTACTTACTGAGGCAGTATAGCACACTGAAAATAAAAGTCAAGACCCCCCAAAACAAAAAGAAAAGGCGGATACCGAAATAGAATTGGTACCGCCTTTCACAGTGTGCAAATAAAGTTCATTCTCCCCCTTTCTGAATATAGTTCTTGACGAACTCTTCGGCGTTCTCTTCAAGAACATCATCAATCTCGTCAAGGAGATTATTCACATCCTCCTTGAGCTTTTTCCCCTTGGCAGTAACCTCGGGGTTTGCGGCAGGAACAGACCCTCCGCCTCCCTGTGTGCTGCCGCTTTTCTTCTTATCATGAACCTGCCCCATGACACACCTCCTGTTAGAAAGTTTGTGCCATACCAATAGCTTCAAAATACCACATCTTTCTTTTTTTCGCAATATGCGGTATGCTCCGCTCCATGTTAATAGACGATGTCACTATAGAAATAATCGCGGGCAACGGCGGAGACGGCAAAGTATCGTTTCAAAAGAACCTGCTGGCACTCGGCCCCACCGGCGGCACCGGCGGCAAAGGCGGCAGTGTGTACATGGAAGGTATTTCCAACCTGTCCGCCCTTTCGCAGTTCCGGTTTAAAAAAGTTCTGAAAGCCGAGAACGGCAAGCACGGCCGCATCCAGTGCAACGACGGCACCGACGGCGCAGACCTTATTATCAAAATTCCCGTTGGCACCGTTATCCATAGTCTCACCACCAGCGACCGTGCGGAAATTACCGCCATCGGCGAGCGCATCCCCATGGCGCGGGGCGGCGGCGGCGGAAAAGGAAATTTTTTGTTCCGTTCGTCCATCAACACCTCACCCAAACAATGTGAACGCGGGCGGGAAGGCGAGCGCTTCACCCTGCGCCTGGAACTCAAACTCATCGCCGACATCGGACTTATCGGCCTCCCCAACGCCGGCAAATCGAGCATGCTCAACGAGCTCACCAAAGCCAGAAGCAAGGTAGCCAACTACCCTTTCACCACGCTGGAACCGAATTTAGGCGTACATGGCGACCTGGTGCTCGCCGACATTCCGGGCATTATTGAAGGCGCATCGGTGGGCAAAGGTTTGGGCGTAAAATTTCTGCGGCATATTGAACGCACCAAAACCCTGTTTCACTTCGTATCGGCAGAGTCGGACAACCCCGCGCGCGATTACAAAACCATCCGCACGGAGCTTGGCGCATATCACCCAAAGCTCCTTCAAAAAAAAGAATACCTTTTCTTGAGTAAGAGCGATCTCCTGGTACCCAAAGAACAAAAAAAGAGACTCACCATACTGAAAAAACTCAACCCGTCCGCGTGCGCAATTTCCATCCACGACCCCGACCAGATGGATGCAATGCAAAAACTGCTCCGCGAAATGGAGCAGCAAAAGCATATCTAGCGTGCGCTAACGTCAGCGGTCTTCCCTGTCTCCGCGTTCTTTGCGGCCGTCATCGTCACCGGTACCACCAAGGGTATCTATCGTTGAAGTTCCGTTCAACACATCGGCGGTTGTTGTGGCATTGAATACATCCGTTGTTGTCCCGTTGTTGTCGTGTGAACCGCGCTCGCCGCGCTCTCCCCTGTCTGTGTCGCCGGTTTCATGGTTGTCCTGGCTGTTGAAATCATTGTCACCCGGATATGACAGCAAGTCCCACCAGTCGTGATGGTTGTCGTCATCGTTTTTTGTATCATCATCGCATTCTTTCCCGTCGTCGTGGCTGCCGCCGGTAGTGATAAGAAACTGCTCCGTGCCGGTCCCAAAATCGTTCCCGCTATGATGCCCGTCTTTGTCGCAATCGTCTTTGGGCGGCGGCGGGACATACACACAGCGCGGCGCATCCGGATTTTCCGACTCATAGAACGTGTATATGCGCTCGGCGACATACGCCGCGTCTTTGAGCTGTTGGCTCGTGGAGGACGGCGTGCCGATGATAATTTCTATCATCATCATCGCCTGCCGGATGGTGGAGGCCCCCGTCAGCCCCAGATGGTCAAAGGCCGAGGAACCGTCGTCCGCTCCCGCAAGCAGAGCGTCCAATTGCAAACGCCCCGACACAAGGTTCAACTCCACGGCAAGCGCCATCGCACGCGCCTTGCATCTTCGCGCATCCGGGTCGTTGCCCGACGGGCAAGAAGAGATCCACACCGCCTTGCAAATTTGCTCTCCCGTAATATCGTAAAATATCCCCGCAAATTCCGTAGTTACCTGGTGTATCTCGTCCGTCCAGATACTCTCCCCTTTCCCCTTAAAACATCCCTCGTGGTTCTTCCAATACCCCAGCGAGCGCGCATCGCACAGCGGCGGGTTGTCGTCTATCACGGCCGTCACGTTCAGCACATGCGCTTCAAACGCTCCAAGAAATATTCCGGAGTTCACGAGCGCGAACGCAAGTGCGAAAAAAACAATGACGGGAAACAATTTCATGGCTGATGGTTTAGTTGCTTGCTGGCATACACGGTAATAATGCCCAAGTACGGAATGCGGGCGTAGTACCCCCCCAGTTCGTAGGCCTTGCCCACCGCGTCCTCATACCGCACCGGGTCGTCTTTCGAGAAGTTGGCGTCGCCCTTGGTGGTAAATGTTTTCTCGCCCATCGCGACCACACGGTGAATGACGAATGTGCCATTCTCCTTGTTGCGATACACCACCACATCGCCGATACTCATGTCGCTTTTGCTTTTGATGCCTTGTATGAACACCAAATCGCCCTCTTTGAGCGCAGGCCACATGGAGCCCGAGGTGATGGTCGCCATGGGGTAGGGCGTATCCAGCGCCCACGCAAGCGCTTTGGGCAAGCCGAATGTAATACCCCCGATAATGACTATATATGCAACGACATTCACCGCCTTTCTCCAGAAGGGTCTTTTTTTCTTTCCCTCCGGCGCGGGTTCCCGCTCCGACGCCTGTTGCAGTTCCGGTGCGCTCCGTTGCGGCGGTCCCGAAGGAATGATAAGCGGGTTGGGAAGCATAGCGTTGGGCGTTACAGTCCGAACGTAGGGATTTTTAGCAAATACACACGGCCATCCAGCGTCGCACCGATCTGTGCCGACGCAGGCATGTAAATGGTGAATTCAAGGCGTTCCTCGTTCCCCGGCGCGAGCGTGAAGTAATTTTTATTCTCGTCCATCAGCTCGCTTACTTTGCCCGTTTTCCACACCATCACATACATCGGCATTGCCGTGCCGTTTGTCACCGTTACGCGGCGCACGGCGGAAGTCCCACGCGAAAGGTCGCCAAAGTCCAGGCGCTCGGTGGTGGGGTTGATACCCACTTTCCCCTCGCCTTCTATCACATGCACCGTCGCTTGGTATTTATTCGCGTCAAGCGCGATATAAAACGCAAACAGCACCACAAGCGCAAGCACGATGGTGACTATCTTTTCCCACACTTTGAGCGCTCCCCACCAGCCCTTTTTTTCGGGCGTTTGCGGAGCGGTTTCTTGCTGAACTTCGTACAATTGGTTTTCCATAAGTTTTCCCTCTTATGAATTAATAATCACTCAATCCTCCGGCCGTTGTCACAAGCAACCGCCGGAGAGATTCAGAGATTAGCTCAAACTATTGGTTGTCAGTCGGGTTTGTATCAACACGACTCACTTCGGTCACTTCAATCCAGAGATTGCAACCGAAAATCTTGTGTTCGTTGTCAATTGACTGGGTGTATGCATTCGGGTCTGCATCCGGATTGATGCCGTGCACAAAGTCTGCCCAATCCTGTGCGCAGTATCCGCCAAAGCATGGCACCGCAAGGTCAATCGTCCACAGATCTGCACGGTCGCTCAGCGACTTTGCAAGAAGACCATGAACATCATTCCATTGCACCGTCGAATTACTCACCGAAAACGGCTGATGGAACGAATTCAGACTTCCATCATCGCCTTCTGGTTGAGACCCTGGCAATCCTTCGTTGTCATCTGTCGCGCCTGCACAATCCACATCCTGTCCGTCGATTGCCTGATCGTTATCATTATCCAACCCATCAGCGCAAGCCGCTACCGGGTGCTTCGAGATATACTGACAAAGCATCGGCAGTAAGCCATAGGTTGCTTCCTCCAAGTTAGCAGGCTTATCCTTTTCACAGTCAATCGTGTAAGCTGTGCCACCCTTGCTTTCATCAACATCTGTGGTTTGCGGGTCATCCAGTGTTGGTACAACGTGACCGGTCCAGGTTGGGCCGACCAATACAGTTCCATTGTCGGTTGTTACACCGCACTTCGGCTTCTGGCGAATAATGTACCGAACATCATCGGCATTTTCCTCATCCACAAACGACTGCGAAAGTTGAACCGCCAACGGCCGTTCAAGTTCTTCCTGCGGGAATACCGTGCCGAAGTTGATCGGTCGCGTATCCACCGAAAGCGCATTCTCGATCTTTGCGACCACGTTGATAACATGCGCCTCAAATGCCGAGAACATCGGGAGCGCGACCAATACGAAGGCAACAGCTCCCAGTGAAAGTAAAACTTTTTTCATATGCGTATAATCTTTGTTTAATGCTAATTAAGGATGATCGACCTGGCCATTGCGTATCATCCCCTCACTTCTTTAGGCGTCGAGCGGCCCCGAAAGAGGCGAAGGGTGGATTGTGGCCACTCCCATCTTTTCGCTTGCGCCAAAAGATGGGAGTGTGTGCAATCAGTCACATTCGGCAAGCAGTTCCAGCGCGGCTTGCAGATCCGCGTAGTTCAGCACGGAATAGTAATGCGCGGCATCATCGGCAATTTCGGTTTTCAAAAATGTTTCAGTTGATGCAGAAACCCCAACGCCAAGTGCAAAAATTTCAATACCAGCAGCGCGCGCAGCATCTGCTGATGCTGCTGCTACATCGTCTGCGGTAATTGCCGGAATCGGTCTGTTCGGCGCACCGTCGGTGATGATAACCATCTTGTCGGGCGAGTCACCATCCGTGCGGTCATGCCCGTCGCCGGGGTTGTTCAGTTCCGTTTTTGCAAAGTCTATACCGGATTTCAGGTTGGTCTGCCCGACCGCAATAAGTGCGTTAATTGCCGCATGTGTTGATGTTGCGTTGTCGGTAAGATGCAAATCAAGCGAGCCGGTTGTTGCAAAGCTTGATTGGCCAATATGTACACTACTTGCAGACGGCGCAAGCGCATCCACAAAAGCATTTGCCGCAGTTTTGAGTTGTCCAAGCTCCGTGAAGTCAATACTCCCCGAGCGGTCAAGTACGAGCATGAGGTCAACCTTACCCTGACAACCAACCGTAGAGGGCTTACCGGTCACCGAGATGCGGATGTTACAGCCAAACAGCTTGTGCTCGTTTTCCAGGGGCTGGATGTAGTCGTCCGGATTTGCCTGCGGGTTGATGCCTTTGACATAGTCCTCCCAGTCCTGCGCGCAGTGGCCCGTGAAACACGGTACTTTGAGATCAATATTCCAGGTATCGGCAAGGTCTTCGGCTGTTTTTTTAAGCGCACCGACTTCCATGGTGGAGGAAGCAACGAGCGGGCTCCAAGCATTCACATCTATCACGCCATGAAACGCGAGGATGCCCGGCCCGTCGTTTTCATCCACGGGGTCGCCCGGGGTTTCGCCCGGCTCCGTATCGCCCGTCGCGTCGCCCGTGAGCTCATGTTTTGAGAGATACGGACACAGAATAGGAAGGAAGGTAAAACCCTGGTCAATACAGACGAACTGGTTGTTCACGATTTGCGCTTCCCCGAACACGGGAGCTTGCTCGTTGCCGTTCCAGCATTTGGGTTCCTGCGTGACGGAATATTCCAAGAGGTCGTATTGTGGATCGTTGATGAACGTCTGCGAGAGTGCGATCTCAAACTGTTTGTCCAGTTTCTCCTGGGGGAACACCGTGCCGAAATCCACCGGGTCGCCCGGCGTGACGATGATGTCTCCCCCATTCTCAATTTGCGCGATAACATTCAACACATGCGCCTCGTAGGCGGCAAGCATGGGCACCATGACGAGCATGGCGCCCAGCGAAAGAATTGTGGTGAATGTTCTTTTCATCCGTTATGCGGGACAGTTTACCAATCCGCTTAGGAGCGCCTGCAGATCATCGTAATTTGCGATGCTGAAGTAGTGTGCGGGCGAGGTTGCGATAGTATCGCGTAAGAATGTTTCCGTGCCACCCGTCGTGCCTACCCCTACCACATAGATAGTGATACCGGCCGCTTTTGCCGCAGCCGCTGCGGTTGCGGAATCCGCACCTGTGTTGGGCGCGCCGTCGGTGATAATAACCATGTAGTCGGGAGAACCCGCATCCAGACGATCGTGGCCGTCGCCGGGGTTGTCTAGCTCTGTCTTTGCGGTATTGATGCCGTCGCCAAGCGCCGTAAGGCCGGAAGAAACCAACAAATCGATCGCTGCTTTTACCGCCACAGCATCATCCGTCAGATGCACATCCAGCGAGGCGCCGCTTGCAAAACTCACCATGCCCGCGTGCGGACCCGGCGTACCAAGTCCTAGTGCGTCCACAAATGCTTTTGCGGCAGTTTGCAATACGCCCATATTCGTATCCCCAATACTCCCCGAGCGGTCAAGCACGAGCATCAAATCCAGCTCGTCCTCGCACCCGATGGGCGGGCCGCCTGCAAGACTGATGCGATACACCTCTACCCACAGATCACAGCCGAACAATTTATGCTCGTTTTCCTGTGGCTGGATGTATGCGGACGGGTCAATTTCTAAGTCTGCTGGGTTTGAGTTCTGTACGAAATCATCCCAGTCTTGCGCACAGTGGCCACCAAAGCATGGCACGCGCAGATCTACATTCCAGGTGTCCGTAAAGTCCTGCACGGACTTTGCAAGCCGCCCTGTTACCTGTGTGGCGAGCGTGGTTGCGAGCGTCCAACTGCCAGGTAGGCCGTGGAACGCGTTGATACCCGTGTCGTTTTCCTGTTGCGTACCGTCGGTCGTCAATTCATGCTTTGAAAGATACGGGCATAAAATGGGGAGCATGGTGAACCCTTCATCCACGCATACAAAGTTCCCCTGTGCGTCTTCCGTCACACGCCCGAAGGTCGGCGTTGTTTCGTTGCCGTCCCAGCACTTGGGCTTCTGCCGAATGTAATATTCCACGTCGTCCACTCTATCCTCATCCTTGAACGATTGGGAAAGGGAAACGTCGAACTGCTTGTCCAGCTTTTCCTGCGGGAACACGGTGCCGAAATCTATTTCGCTCACCGGAACCGACAAAGCATTTTCTATCTTTGCCGTTACGTTAATAACATGCGCCTCGAATGCGGAGAACATGGGGAGCGCAACCAGCACCATCGCCACCGCACCGAGAGATAAGAGAACTTTTTTCATACTGTTTTAGATTACCGAATAAAGATTAATGATTATGGTTACAAAAAATAATAATCCCCTTCCCGGCACACGCCAAAAAGGGGCTTGATAATCACCCATCACGGGAAAGGCACGCATGCGCACAAGTTGTGTGTGGTGTCATTCCGAGGTGTCATCTCGGTTTTCCCGACGAGAGAGTTACCGTATATAAATTATCCGCCCCCATTGTGTCATCATGCGCGCGGCGCGTCAACCCGTTTTCTCCCCCATCTTATCCACAACAATAGAAACAGCTTTTCCGCAACTTTCATGCCACATCTTGACACAACGCGCAACGCGGTGTACGCTTGCGGCTATTGCACTTTTATTCACCCACCGGGCAAAGGAGGTGTTATGGGAACACCACCGGGAACTTGAAAGCTTATGGACATAACCCCCGCGCCCAACGCGATGCGGGCCAAACCGGAGGGAAACATTCCCCTCCGGTTTTCTGTTGTCATAATTGACACGCGCATGTGCGCATAGTACCGTGACAGAATTCACTGTTGCACATTACCAACCGCATAACACACCCAAGGAGGGGGATATGGCACTGAAAAAGGAACAAATTGTCCAGCTTCCGGTGAACAGGATACGGCCGAACCGCTTCCAGCCGCGCACCTATTTTAACCAGCAACGGATGGAAGAGCTGGCGGCGTCCATCAAAGCACACGGACTTCGGCAACCCATCAGCGTTCGCGAACTCCTCGAAGAACCCGGTGAGTATGAGCTGATATTCGGCGAGCGACGATGGCGGTCATTTAAAACGCTCGGATTAGCGCGGATACCTTCCCTTATTGACAACGTAACCGACGAACAGGCGGAGGATCTCGCGCTCATTGAAAACCTGCAGAGCGAGAGTCTGACCATCATGGAAGAAGCACATGCCTTAGATCGGATGCTGTCGCGAAATAAAAACAATAACCAAAAGGTTGCTGACAGTGTCGGCAAGAGCGTTTCTTTTGTTGTTGGCAGGATCCGTTTATTGAAACTTCCTGACGAACTGCATCCGTTCATGAACAACAAGTCGCTCGACCTCTGGAAGGCCACGGAGATATTAAAACTTCCCCGGGAACACCAGATACCGATGGCTCATCGCGCAATGGAATTGAAGCTCACACCCTCCGAGATCAAAGGGCGCGCACAGCAACTTATGCACCCCAAAAGCAACGGCAGAGAGCGGCACTCCGCGAACAACGGTGTGAAAAACACAAGACATATGGCGGCTTTTCTTGCGCAGACTCATACAAAAATTTCGAACTTTGACTTCTCCTCGCTCCGGGAGTCAAAGGATAAGGAACGGCTCCTCAATCAGGTCGGGCTGTTCATCAAGACCCTACGCAAGGCACAACAAATCCTCGACGGCGAAATGCCGACGAAAAAAGGAGTATGATCATTGATCATACTCCTTTTTGCTTTTTATCCGTGAGAAATCCCTTCTTGTCCCACTCGCGCATTTGGCGAGCGAGCACTTTTTTCATGTGCCGGAACTTTTTGAGCTCGCGAACCGCCTCTTGGAGTATCGCTACTGGCGCACCGCCGCTTTCAAAAAAATTCCGCGTCATCCAGAGAAGTCTCGATGTCAACGCCACTGTCGTGGACGGCATGGGAACCCGGTTCCCCCGCTTCTTCTTTTGTTTCTGAAACTGTTCCGGAACAAGGAGCTTCCACCGCCCGCCCCGACTTTTGGGTTCTTGTGCGAGTCCCTTTTTCTGAAACTTCCGCAACACCAACTCCCAGTATTTTTTGTCTTTTGGTTGACGCAGGCGCCGGTACAACTGGGTAACCGTAGTAATGCCGCCCGAGAGAATGCCCTGTTCAGCTTCTGCGATGGCTGTTACAAGGTCAAATTCCCGCTTCTTTCTGCCGCGTTTTTGAGGGAACGGCTTTTTCCGAACGTCCGCCGGCAACGACATGGAGAAATCTCCTGCGGCATACCGTTCATGATGGCACCGCAGACACAGCCTGGACCGCTTGAAACGGCGCGGCCGTTTCATGCAGAGCTTGCAGGGGTCCTCCAGCGGTTCTTTCCGCTTCTTTTCCTCGCGCTCCTCTTGCGCGAGTTCCCGCTTGCAACACTGCGTACACATGCCGACCTCGGGAATTTCAACCATGTGTTCCTCACAACTTTCGCACCGCCGGGTCGGCGCCGCACAACCGAAACAACCTTCCTGCCCCTGGATCTTTCCGCAATGTTTCGCGGATATGCGATTCTTCGCGATCTGGCAATACGGCCCATCCTTGCCGATACCATCCTTTTCTTTCTGCGCTCCGCGCACCATAACACACACCCCCTTTCCCTCTTGTAAAGAGCTTCTAAATGGTGTACTACAGTATTACCGCATGAAAGTCAATGCGGGATACCGGCCTTTAACAAGTTCATACCCTTCTGAAAGGAGGAACGCATGGAACAAGGAGATGCCGTTGAGATGCATGCCAGCATTGAAACACTGGGGCTTTCCGATACCTCCCTCATGCGTTTGTGGGGTATCGGCGTTTTAACCGTCGCGGACCTTTCTGGCAGGACCCGGGAGGACTTGCTTCGGGAGCTCCGTACCGTATGCAAAAAAGATGATGCATTAAAAACGATACAAGAGGTGGAAGACCTGATCGGAATCACTAACTCTCATGAGATACTGCCGCCCGAACCCGGCGCTTCCGGCAATGGATGGTTATTGACGGATGCTCACCTGCAGTTAGTGAAAAAGATGGTGTTCGGAGGCAATAGGCGAACGCTCCAGCGCGCGATCCTTGACCCCGCCATTGACCATAATGATGTTCTCCAGGAGTGTTTTCTGGAAGCAAATGAGACGGTGCGCCGTTTTGACAAAGAACGGGGTACCGCACTCACCACCTATCTGGAGTATCGCATTCGGGGCACCATACTGGACGTTATCCGCAGTTCCTCGCCGTTGCCGCGCAGTGTCCTCGAAGCATTGGCAAAAATAGAACGCGCGCAACGCCTGCTGTGGACCGAACGCGAAACAGAGCCCGCCATTGAGGATATTGCCGCCTGCATCGATATGCCGGTTGACAAGGTCTACGAAGTACTTGCCATTGTGAGAATCCGGAAACCCGCTGTTTCTCTTGACGAACTTCAAGAGATGGAAAGCGGAGAGGGAGAGAACCTGTATCGCTTCATTCCTACTGATACTACTACCGCCTTCGATGACATGGCGAACGTCGAATTCGAAGCGGCAGTACACCGGCTTCGCACCCACCCCAAGCTCTCACCGAGCGAACGGCGGGTTCTTGACCTATACTGTGGTTTTTCCGGTCCGCCGCGCACCATGAAAGAAACCGGGAAAGTGCTCGGGGTCACAGAGAGCAGGATTTCCCAGCTATACACGTCCGCATGCAACAAATTGGGGACTAAGGAGATATGGGAAACGCTGGTTGAACATATGCCGGGATTACCTCCTCCTTCTGTCAAAAAACCGTGACGCCCGTCTTGACACAACGCCAACCGTCACGAAAAAAACCCTAAAAAGCCCATTCCGAAAAATCATCGGGATGGGCTTTTTTCTGTCTTTGAAAAAGATTAATGCCGCATGCGGGCAAACGCGAGTGGAATATGCCGGCTCTGCCGTACCGCACGCACCGCCACTTCCCTGCCGATGAAGGCGGTAAGCACCGCAATACCAAGCGCCAGCGCCTGCACGGCGT
The DNA here is from genome assembly GCA_038062295.1 of Patescibacteria group bacterium. Taxonomy (GTDB): domain Bacteria; phylum Patescibacteriota; class Minisyncoccia; order GWC2-36-17; family WO2-46-25; genus JBBTXL01. The sequence continues at coordinate 37,351 of JBBTXL010000008.1, read as the reverse complement.
ACTCGGTTTGTAAAAACGCGTAGGTGAAAAAGCCGTAGAGCGCAGCCGGCTCGTTCACGCCCGGCATATTGGCGAAGACGTCAGCAACCGACACTACGAGTGCGCTTGCGGCAACCAACACCGCGAGCGCCGCCGCTTTCACCCACAACGACGAAGCAAGCTCCCGCAGAAAAAATACAGCATACACCCTTCGCATGATGATGCGATGCAATTGTTCTTCAGTCATAATATTATGTGATACATTCCAATCGTTCGCGCTCTTTTTGGAGCGCTTCTTTTGCGCGGTGCACCCGCGTGCGTACGGCGCCTTCGGAAATACCGAGTTCCCGGGCAATATCCCGCTGTGACTTGTCTTTTAAAAAATGCAGTGTCAGCACCTGCCGGAACACCTCCGGGATCCGCGATAACAGCGAGAGTACATAGTCGGCGTCAAGCGCCTGCGTGCGTTCGCGCACCATGCGCTCATCGGGGAGAAACGCCAGCATCTCCTGGTCAACCCCGCTTGCAAACTCCCGCTCTGTTTTCATACGCCGGTACCGTGCGAAGCATTCATTTAAAAGAATGCGATACGCCCATGATTTGAACGATGCCCCTTCCCGCGGCGTAAAGGTATGAGCGTTGATGTAGATCTTCACGAACGACTCTTGCACGGCATCTTCCGCGTCTTCCTGCCTCGCGAGGATACTCCTTCCCTTGCGCAAAAACGCCTCCTGATACCGGCTCACCAATACCGAGAAAACCGCCGGCGTTTCGCGTGACGCCGCAAGCAACTTTTCATCGCTTTGTTCGGCAAGGTCTTTCGGTATCTGTGATGCGCGCACAAACATTACTGGGGGAGGAGGGGTGCTGTATTTTGATATATTACACCCCTCCTCCTGCTTAATTTAAAATGGATACTGCGACCTTGTGGTACTCTTTACAATGCAGCACTCAAGAGAAATGTTACCACCATGATTATACCATGATTATTGACGAAACGTAAGAGATATGATACAAAACAAGAATAAAAATCGGATATTTAACAACCTGGGGAGGCGCCTATGGGAACAACTCCGAATGGTATGGACTGCACTCGATGCAAGAGCATCATGCTCTACCACGACAACGAGACAGCGAACGAATCGGGTGAAAAAATAAAGTACTACTGGCGGTGTCCTTCGTGCGGGAATATTATAGATCATGTTATTATCGGAAACCGCATATCCCCATTGCCACCTGAATATGCGCGGCGCGTGAACGCGAAAAGAAAGAGCACTCGCATAGAATAAAAACACCCGTTCAGAAAACTTGGCGGGTGTTTTACTTTACATACTTGTCAAAAAATTCAACCGAGCGGCGCATGGCAGGCGCGAACGCGGCGCCCGAAAGATTGTGGTCGGCGCCCGTGTAGGTGTAATATTGCACCGTTTTGCCCGCCGCTGTAAGCGCATCGCGTAAGATCTGCGAGAACTCCCACGGCACCGATTCATCCGCAAGGCCGTGGTGCAACGCTACAGGCCCTGAAATATCCACAACATGGTCTATCGGCGAAATGGATTTCCAAAAGTCAGGATTGCTTTCAAAGTCGCCGAAGGTTTCTATCAGTTCCGCTCGCGTCGGGCGGCGCGCTAAGTTGCTCTCGCGCTCCGACGGCTGCCACGGCGTGCGGCGGTGCCAGCGCTCCATCATGTCTTGGTACGAACCGACCACCCCTCCCCATATCACTCCTGCTTTTACATCTCTGGAAACAACCATGACCCGCAACGTGATGTGGCCACCCATGGAATGCCCCCACATGCCAAGCTTTTCCGGGTTTGCTCCCGGGAATTTCTTCATGGATGCGACGGCGTTCAGCACATCCACCGTATACGCCGGGGAATAGTACGCCCCCTCCGGCTCCCCTTCCGAGTCGCCGTGGCCGCGGTAGTCGGGCTTCAATACGATATAGCCGGCTTTTGCAAACCCATCCACATACGCGACATAGCGCTCCGTTGTTTTGTACTGTTTGGGCGGAATGTAACCGTGGTTGAAAATAATAACCGGCCAGCCGCCTTCAGGCGCGATACCGTTCGGCACCGTTAGAAGTGCGTATATTTTCAGTCCATCCGACTGATACGAAACGACCTGCCGAGAATAGTTGCTCCCCTTTTCAAGCGTCCGCTCAACCGTAATGTTGCTTCCCGGGTATATACCCGCGCGCAGTGCGGCAATTTGCAGTGGGTGCGTTGGTTCGGATAATGCCTCCACTTCCTGCTGTTCCGGCACAGACATGGAAACCGGTACCCGCATATGGAATGCGGCGCCGAGAGCGAAGGTGAGAATCACCGTAACGGATGCGACCAAAAAAATAGAAAGAAACCCGCGCATACGCTACTTCCCAAGCTGTTTGATATCTATTTTTAGTATCCGGTCGTCTTCCGATATGGGTTCTCCCCTGCCGTCGCGATTGCTGGTTGCGATGTACAAAAATCCGTCGGGCCCCCACACTGCATCCCGCAGCCGGCCGAACTCATTTTTAAAATATTCCGAGAACATCACCGACGCGCCGGAAACGCGCACTTCATACAGCGCGGTACCCCGCAAGCCCGCAAAATAGAGCGCATTGTCCGCAAACGCCATGCCCCCGGGCGCCCAGGTCTTGGTCGCGCCCGAGTGCAGCACCGGCCGTTCCATGCCTTCCGCCGTTTCGTTGCCCTGGATGACCGGCCATCCGTAATTTCTCCCCCGTTCTATTTTGTTCAGCTCATCATACCCCGACAATACGCCCGAGCGGCCATGCTCCGTTGCCCACAACTGCCCCTCTGCGTCCCACGCAAGCCCCTGCGGATTGCGATGCCCGTACGAATACACCCTGTTTTCAAACGTGTTCCCCGGCGCCGCTTTCCCCTCATCGGTCACCCGCAGAATTTTTCCCGCAAGCGACTGGGTGTTTTGCGCTTGCGACGGTTCCTGTGCGTCTCCCGTCGTAATATACAAAAAACCGTCGGGACCGAACGCGAGCCGCCCGCCGTTGTGGTTCGACGCTCCGGGAATAGCATCTACCACAATGCGCTCGCTGGAGAACGCGCCGTACCCAAAGGTGAAGCGTGACACGCGATTGAGCGTGTTGTTGCCGGAATCACTATACGTGTAATACAAATAGACGAAGTTATTCTCCGCAAAGTTCGGATGCAACGCGATGCCCAACAATCCTCCTTCGCCGATGTGCTTCACCCCCGCAATGCGCGCCACAGGTTCTTCCATAAGCGTCCCCCCAACCGGAATAAGGCGCACCGCGCCCGCACGCTCGGTAAACAACATGCTGCCACCGGGCAGAAACACCATGCTCCAGGGAATTTCCAAATGGTCGGCAACGACGGATACGGGAGGGACTTTCGCTTCCGGTTCTTTCACAGCGTTAATGCCGTCCGTTACCGGCGCAACGGCCGCAGGCAGCGACCGGCTCACGCGCGGTTCGCTCGTTGCGGCAACATAGACCGCACCAAGCACGACAACGACTAATAGAATCTTTATGACAGCTGATCTGCTCATCTCACTGTATTATATGACGAAATCAACCGCGTCACAACAAAAAAAACGCCCCGATACAACATCGGGACGTTAGTCTTCGAGGAACGATTCTACTTCCTCGATGACATAATCTCCAATCAGCTCTTGCTGGAACGGGCCGTAAGGGAACTTCCCCCTTACTTTTTTTCCCGAAAGAACAATGGGAAACCAAATACGGTCGGCAGGCATCATCCGCTCGTACGGCATTTCCCGCATCGGGAACCAAGTCGGTTGTTTCATGGTTTCGGTCTCACGCGGCTCCCCTGCCCATTTCCATGAGCAATAGATACGTACGCGGCACTCAAACGTTTCACCGTTCAACATGGTGTTGAGAAAATATAGGTCGCCGACTTTCATCAAGTGTTCTGATGCAACGTCGAGACCAACCTCCTCCGCAAGTTCCCGTACTGCTGTCTGACGGGGCGTTTCCAACTCCTCAATGCCGCCGCCGTAGCCGTTCAAAAAACCGGCTCCGATCTTTTTGGTCTTGAGTGCCAGGAGAATTTTCCCGGCGCGGAATAAAAGGACCACTACCGCATTATGAAGGACCTTTTCTTCTCGTGTTTCCCGTATTTCCGGCATTTCCTGCGTCTGTGGTTCTTCCACGGCGCACCTCCTTTCACCCCAACTATGGCATCTCTAGGCAATATGTCAAATGAAAAAGCCCGACTGATTTCGTCGGGCTTTGGGGCGTTTATTATTCACACCCCACTACCACCAATGCTACAGGGTGTTCTGTGAGAAAGTCTTGCCGAGCCCTTTCCCACTGCCCCTCCCCCATGTGGGGCTGGCGGACAACGGCCGCCTCACCGCACTGCGGCGAGTGGCAGGTGAGTCGTTCGTAGCGGTCGCCGTCCTCCCGAACATCGTGCGCGATTTTTTCCATGGACACCTCCGTTTAAAGTTTTTCTATCGCATCGAAAATCTCTTTTTGTAAAACAACGTCACATTTTCTGATACAGGAAGGCCTGTGCAGTATATCTTCCAGCGCACTTATTACGCGCCTGAAAGAATAGGGGGATCCAATCAGCTGTATAAGAATACTATGAAGCTTTTCCGCCTTTTTTCTATCAAACGGCGGCAGGAATTTATTTTGTCCTTCTCCTCTCTTAGTGCGCACGACACACCCCCTTTCCTTAGTTTGTATTCGTCTGTTAAAGAAAACAATGCCGTTTTCAGCATTGCAATAGTATCATACTTTTTTTGTTCCGTCAAGATTCTGTGGGAAAGGTGCACTGCTATGCCGCCGTCCTGCGGAAAAAGAACTTTCTTACCTCTTCCACGATAACAATGGAGAACGCGACGGGGATGATAACGAGCCACTCCGCGAGCGAAAGTGGCGTCGTGTGCAAGAATGCCTGAAACGCGGGATGGTACACCGCAAGCAGCTGCAGCACGATAACGACCGCCGTCGCGCCGATGAGATACGGGTTCGTGAACGGGCTCACGGCAAACAGCGACTCGCGCTCCGAGCGGCAGTTCCAGGCATTGAACCATTGAAACACGGCAAGCGTCGTGAGCGCGATGGTCCATGCTTTCGTCATGTCGTCGGCAATAAAATTCTGGAATAACAACAGCGTACCGACCATCATGGGCAGCGCCATGAGCACGATGCGCCGCGCCATCAGCGCGTCCACCATAAAGCGTTTCGGCCTGACGAACGACCCCGACAGCAGCCCTTTTTCCTTCGGTTCCATCGCAAGCGCCACGTCCAAAAATCCGTCGGTTACAAAATTGAGCCAGATGATCTGCGCGGCTAACAGCGGCAACGGATAACCCAACAACAACGCGCCGGTGATGGCAAGTACCTCGCCGACGCTCGTGGAAAAAAGATACAAAATAACCTTTTTGATGGTCTTATAAATGCTTCGCCCTTCCTCCACCGCCGATACAATACTGCCAAAGTTGTCGTCCAGTAAAACAATATCCGCCGCTTCTTTCGCAACTTCCGTGCCGATGCCCCCCATGGCAACGCCGAGGTCGGCGGCCACCAAGGACGGCGCGTCGTTCACTCCGTCGCCCGTCATCGCGATGATCTCCTTGCGCGCTTTGAACGCCCGGATGATACGGAGCTTGTGTTCGGGAGTAACACGCGCGAACACCGATGTGTGCGCCAGCAACGTTTCGAGTTGCACGTCGGACAGCGCGTCAATGTGGCTCCCGGTCAGGATGGTATCACCCTCACGCCAGATACCCGCCTCTTTGGCGATGGCATGCGCCGTCACGGTGTGGTCGCCCGTGATCATCACCACCCGCATGCCGGCGGAAACGGCGCGCTCTAACGCATCCTTGACTTCCGGCCTTAACGCATCCTGTATACCCAGAAACCCGACGAAGGCAAGCGACACCACTTCCCCGCTCCCGAACGGCTCGGGGGGAAGCTGCGCGCCTTCGGCGGAAACGCGCGGCGCAAACCGGCGCTCCGCCAGCGCCACAACCCGCAGTCCGCCCTCGGACATACGGATAAACACCGACTCCAGCTCCCGCTTTTCTTCCGCAGACAACGGGTCTATTTTTCCGCCACGCCACACGTTCTCGGAAAGACCCAGGATGACTTCGGGCGCGCCCACCACCGCACACATCTGTTCAGCGTCGCCCGCATGAACCGTCGCGTGATATTTCAGCCGGTAGTCAAACGGGATCTCGCCAACCAGCGGCGACTCCCGTTCCAGATCGTCCTTGTGGTACCCCAGCTTCCGGGAAAATACCAACAGCGCCGCTTCCGTCGGGTCGCCCGCGACACGCCAGCGCCGGGTGTCTTCTTGAAACACCACACGCGCACCGGCACAGAACGCGGCAATCTTGCCGGCAACCAACAGCTCCGGATGATTGGGTGGGTCCACCACTCCCCCATCCAACGTCACCTCGCCGTCCGGTTCATACCCGACACCGCTCACGGCAAACGTCTTTCCGTCCACATACGCCTCACGCACGGTCATTTCGTTCTTGGTGATAGTTCCGGTTTTGTCTACCGCAATGACGCGCGCCTGCCCAAGCGCCTCTACCGCCTGCAATTTTTTCACGAGCGCATTGCGCTTGCTCATCCGCCACACCCCACCTGCTAATATCAGCGTCAGCACGATAGGCAGCCCTTCGGGAATGACGGATACCGAAAGCGACACGATGGTGGTGAACATCTCCCGCGCTGTTTTTCCGAGCGCAATGCCGACCATAAAAAGCGAAACGCCAAAGACCGCCACGACGGAAATGACCGCGCGGGACAAAAAGCGAATATCGCCTTTTAAGGGAATTTCCGTATCGATCGTCGCGAGCGCCTGCGATATGGTTCCGACATGCGTTTCCACGCCCACTGCAACCACGATCGCCCTGCCGTTGCCGGCCACGATATGTGTTCCCTTGAACACAATGTTGTGCTGCTCCGCCGGCGACAGATCCGCCGGCTCAAGCACTCCGTTCATTTTATGCACCGGCTTGGACTCCCCCGTCAGCACCGCTTCGTCAACTTTCAGATTTTGGGAAACAATAACGCGTGCATCCGCCGGAATCTTTTCACCCTCCTGCAAGACCAATATATCGCCGAGCACCGCTTCGGTATCGGGGATGATGCATTCTTCCCCGTCGCGCACAACCGTTGCCGTCGTCGCCACCATTGTTTTCAGCGCGCGCAGCGTGCTTTGCGCTTTTCCTTCCTGTAGCACGCCAACGAGCGCATTGAACACCAGTACGGCGAGAATGATGGAGCCGTCCGCAACTTCCCCCATAGCAAACACCACTGCAGCGGCCGCGAGCAGCACATAGATGAGCGGGCTTTGGAACTGCCGCAGGAACACGACGAAATGCCCGTCTGCTTTTGCTTCCGGCAGTTTATTGGGGCCGTGCTCCGCGAGGCGGCGCGCCGCCTCTTCTTTCATCAGCCCGTGTTCGTTCGTTTGTAATGCGTCAAAAACCTCCTGCGAGGTTTTTGCATACCACTGATTTCCCATGTAAGAACCGATATGCGCCGAACCGCCCTGTCAAGCGGCGATTTGCTGCACCGAGATAAACCGCTTTAGCCGGTACATACCGGCGGCAAAAAAGATAAGTCCGAAGTAATAGCACCCAAATTCAATATATTCGACCGGTTCGCCGTCCAGGATCGGCAGGAACCCCTGGCTTTCAATGATGAATTCAAAAACATGGGCAGCCACCAGGCCAATGACGGCAATAACAAACGGGTTCACCACGCCGCGCAGGGTTTTGGACATGTTCGTCCATCGGACATCAATGCTGTAAATGATGATAATGATGAGCGGAAGCGTGAGCAGGTGCTGCAATCCCTGTTCGGTCAGAAACTCATACATGCCCGTGACCCAGGAAATGCCGTCGCTGCCCGATACCAGCGCCGGCCCTCCCGCTGCGGCGGCATATGTTCCGGTGGTCGTCACAAACCCCGACCCCAGAGGTTTATCTTCACGGTAGTACCGCTTAATAAGATTTACCAGAAACAGATAAAAGAAGATTTCTCCGGCATAAAAAAGTGTATGACGAGTCCATTCGTTCCGTCCTCCTTCTTCGCCAAAGAGTATGGTGGAAAGGAAAAAGAACAAAAACATCAGGCCAAACTGCATCCGCAGCCGCATATCCGGAAACATACGCCACCCCCACACGACCACAACAGCAGTGAGGATAAAGTTAACGATTTTCAGGACGGTAAATAAAGCTTCTTCCATGGATACCTTATCTAAGCAGACAACTTCAGTATACTACGGCTGAGAAGAAAAAGGAACAGTATTAATCTTGCTTTTTTGCGGGAGATGTTTCAAAGTATTCCGTTATTCTTTGCATCATGTCGTTAAAGCTTGCTTCCATCTTCACAATATACTCCTCCGCCCCGAGCTCTTCGCCTTTTTTTCGGTCTCGTTCTTCTGCGGATTTCGTCACCAGGAAGACGGGAATCTCTCTTGTTTCCGCATGTGCTTTGAGTTCTTTTAACACGTCAAATCCGCTTTTCCCCGGCAAGCCGATGTCAAGCAACACCAGATCCGGCTTTTCTTCCTGTGCTACACTCAAAGCGCGCCCTCCGTCGGGAGAGCAAAAAACGACAAAATTTCTCTTCTCAAGCTTCGCCTTGTAGAACTTTATGAGGAATGGGTCGTCCTCAACCACCAACATCTTCAGCTTGTGCGCTCCGCTCATACGGAAATATCAAGGTCGGTAAAGGGGGTATGGTATTCGTTCATGTGGTCGCCCGCCAGGTCCAGGCAACGTATCCGATTCGGCTTGATCCGGAACACGGCGTACGCTCCCCCCCTGATCCGAAAGATGGGCGGCCAAAAATCTTCACGTTTCGCTCCGGCTTCAGCCAGCGCTCCGAGTACCGCATCTTTCTTTTGTTCGTCCGTGATGGCCTCGGCCGTTCCCTCGATCTGCACTGACATCTTTTTATGCTCCCACACGACCAGACTGACCGTGTTGCTGGCGCTCAAATTTGCCGCCTTGCGGGAATCCTCGTGTGTCATAAAGTATATCGAAAGATCGTCGTCAACCGCGTACAAAAGCACCACGACATGCGGCGCGCCGTCGGGCGAAACCGTCGCAAGCGTCATAAAGCTCTGTTCTTTCAAAAACCGGAGAATATCTTGTTTTGTATAGGTCGCCATATGCTTTTATTATCCTATGTTTTGTTCATGACCGCAAGGAAGCATTTTACTTCATCACATATGCAGAGGCGCGCCCTTTTCCCACCTGTCCGAGCAACCCGAGTTTTTTCAATTTCTGAAGATGGAGCTGGGCGGTTCTTTTGGGACACTTGAGAACGCCCATAATATCCTGTGCGGTTACTCTCCCAACCCGGTCAAGAAGCTCCAATATCTCGATCTGTTCTTTCTGTAGAAACACCCTGGTATCAACCCGGTTGCTCAACTTCTTTTGGGAAAGGGATATCACCTGCCTCCTGACGTTATCAATCTCTTCCTGAAAACCATCCACAAAATACTCGAGCCACGGCGTGAAATCGACCATTCTTGTTTCGTAATTTTTTCCGATGTTAATCGCCGCATAATACGCGGGACGATCACGGTTATAGTGATCTTCCAATGCGAACAAGCGCCGAAAATCGTATCCGCGCTGGTACAGAGCCAGGGTCGCGAACGCACGCGCCGTCCTTCCGTTTCCATCGGTAAAGGGGTGGATCGCAGCCAGTTCCTGGTGCACAATGCCGGCGACAATGACCGGATTAATATTGTGTCCCGCGCTTTCTTTCAGCCACACCAACATGTTCCTGCACAGCTGTGGGACTTTTCTCGCATCCGGGGCGGTGTATACCACCTCGTTCGGAAAACCAACACGCCGCTTCACGACATACACCAGCCCCTTTCTGTATCTCCCGCTCTGTTCTTTGGGAAGCGTGTGGGCCGTTACCAGCGCGTGGATACGCAACAACGCTTTTTCATTGATTGGCCGGCCGGCTACGACGCATTTCTCTATAAAACGCAGCGCCGCGAGATAATTTTTGACCTCATGAATCTCCCGTTCGGGAGCATCCACTTTTTTGTGCGCCATAAGCGCCTCCACTTCCCCGGCGTTCAGCCGGTTGCCCTCGATCGCCGTCGAGCTGTGCGTCATCCTCACCAACGCCTGGCGCCGAAGCCGCACCTCCTGTTGCGGCAGGATCTTTGCGCGCTCGATGACCGCTTTTGATTCGGCGATGGAGGTAAGCGCCTGGACGATCGAGTTGGTAAGATTGTATTTCGGTTCGAACATATTCCCAGTATAGCGCTCTCCTGGGAATCGCGCAAGAATCGCGCACAAATCGCGCATGATAAAAACACCTCGTGCTTGAGAAGTGGGGGTTAACTGCCCGGATCCTTATTTTCCTCGGCGTAGGAAAGCCCTACCGCGAACACAAAAAACAACAAAAGCACAACACATGGTAACGCTCTTGTCAAAAACTGTCTTGATAGTATGCGCATACGATAGCCAATGGTACGAATCTACCGTCATGATACCATAGAACAGCGTAGGAGTATCTATGTACGCTTTCTTCTGCGTGCCTTGGCTTCGAGCATCAGTCTCTTTATTTCCAACCGCTTCTTGGTTTTGTGGGAATGCGATTTTTTATGTTTATCTATCCCCGTGCGTCTTTTTGCCATAGATGTGTGTTCTATAAGTTAATGATGCCTTGAGTGTACCAGATACCGCCGGAAAAGAAAACCACCGTTTTCCCCGCCCCTGTACGAATTATGATGTCAAGAATGTTATTGTTTCAAATATGCTTCCGGTTTTTTGAGGGCAATGCGGTTGCGTGATGGTAATTCTGAATGATATTCATGTTCCACCGCATCAAAATACCAACGATACTAAAATCTTCCGGAAAGAAATCAGAGGAGGATTTTCTTCTTGCTTTTTATCACGCCTACAATACCGATGATAACTACCAGGAGTCCGAGTAGCTGACCTCCGGGGCTATCATCAATCCCTCCGTATGCAACAATACATGCCCCGAATACTATTGCGAGAACGGAGTATAACACTCTCCTTTTATTCATACAAAAATATTACCATAGCTGCATGGAGTTGGCTAAGAAAATCGGCACGCCTTATGGGACGATGGGGAACTTACCTGATAAAAGAAAGCCCCGGCTGTTTAGGCGCGGGACTTTTCCAGGGTCACTTTTGAACGATTCGTACGGTGCTGTTGAGGAAAAAGATTGGTCCACCATGATAAATCTTCGGACCAAATATCTCCATCAGTCTCCATAGCGGAAATTCCACCCGCCCGCCGCGGCGCCGATCAAGTTTGATATAAATATCTTCCTTTCGACGTCCCAACCGCTTTGCCAGTGTGCTAAAATAATCCTCGTAGGTCCTGACGCCTTCCGAACTGAGACGTACAGTGACAAAATCGTTAATGTTCATTTCAATAACCTTCTTGTTCATGTCATCCTCCTCTTTGGTCAATATTCGATTGTTAAAAAAGCTATCCTGATCTAACTGCACGAATATAAATCACATCAAGAAAACAGTCAGTGACTTTCCCATGCAGGTCGTGAATTTTTAGCCTCCAAGCACCATAAGGGTTCTTTGGCGATTGGGGCGGAGTGTTTTGGGGGGGGGCGGGTCGGTTTTACTCTCCCATCCCCAACTACTTAATGCACCACCCCGTCGACCGCGCTTTTCAACCAAAATCGGCGAGCCGAACAGAAAATTATTGCCACACAGTAAAAAGCCAATGCTACCGGGAAAAACCTCTCTTCAATGGACCAGTTTTTACCGCCAGCCGCAGAGAGACTATTGGCAATAAAGTAGCTCACGAACACCGGCATCGGCATTTCCCGGGGCTTCTTCCACGCATCAACAAGCTGTGGTATTCCCGCGATAATCATTGCCGTGGTGCTCGCGATGGTGGCGAGCTTACTGCCAGAGTAAACCCACACACCCATACTTGCTACAACAAGCAGCGCAACCACCGTCTCAATCCATGTCCAAGAAGCCCTGCTCTCCGACGCGAAGATAAAAAACGCCGTTATCGCGCTCCCCACCGTATAGGCAACCGGGAGTAAAAAGTTCCCGCCCTGCGTAATGACTGACGCGGCGATAACGAAGTCCACCGCCACCCACAGAATCCAGGTGAATAGATTTTGGTTCACCTCACCCGACCTAATCCCCTTCCACAGCGGAATGTACGTTAAGATGCCAAGTATACTGCCAGCCAAGACCAGAGCGTTCACTTTTCATCCCTCCTTTCCTCGCTTCCCTATTTAGTTGTGAATGCAGTTTTCTTTTTCGGAAAACTTTCTAAAACAAATAAAGCACATTTCTGTGCTATTTGTCAAGCGTTCCGGGGGTGGGATTCCTCTTCCCCCGCATATTTTTCGTGCATATATGCACAAGAAAAATATACTCCTCCAGAGCCCGGGTTTTCAAAAACAGAAAGCAGTTTCTGTTTTTGAAATACCCTTCGAATCCCACTTCCTAAAATATCAGAAATAAAAAATACCCCATAAAGGGACATTTTTTATTTCGATGCTCCGCGCACTGGATGAAGTTAGAACTGTTCTCCTACAAGGCAAAAGTGAGTTTCATTTCAAATATCCTTCATTTGCGATGAGCTTCTGACCCCCATCAAACTACTCATTGTTTCAAAAGTATCATTGCAGGTTGGTGTGACACATATCATCGTAACCCAGATATGGATATTTGGGGTCCGTGCAACTCCCCTCCTGCTCTTTCTCATAGATATAAGCGGTATCACATTCATTACTGCTTGAAAACAGTGTACCCGCAGTATCAATATGGACACACTCACCCGACATTATCCTCCCACTTTCGGTTCTCCTATACATACAAGTAAAGGATTTGAAGTATTTTTGGAAAGTATCTGGTTTCAGAGTTACCATTTGCCTGCAATCGTCAAACTTCACTACACCTTCTCGTTCACCCCAGCCGAACAAGCTATAGATACCCCAAATAATTGCGCCTACAACCAATACAGCCCCTATCAAGTAGCCCAAAGCATCAAGTTGCTCACGAAATTCAACCCATTTATCTTTTAACCCATTTTGCATAACTTCACTATACGCCTTTTTACCCCACCCTGCCACTCACTATTTATAGCTCATCAGCAAATTCAACAGCATCATCTTCATCCAGCCCCTCATCAATAAATTCGTTGCTATCAGGATCGAAGATGTTTGCATCTATCCAAGGTCCTGGTTGCATTTTTGGTTTTGAAATAAATTATTTGTATAACTGATAACACCTTTGCTCATCTTCCTTTTTTTGTCTTTCAGCCTGTTGTATGAGAGTTGTATTATTAGTATATCGGCCATCAATATGCCCATCAGGACCGTTTAATCTTAGAAAATCCTTCCTATCACCCTCTGCAGTCGCTAAACACCATTTTAAGTCGAAAAGGTTTTTTTCGGTGACCACCTGTTCGTCTCGCTGTTGTCTTTCAGTAGACTTTTGTTTGTTTGCTTCGCTCGCATAGTAGAAGCCGCCTAAAACAATACTCGCTAATAAAATTGTAATGGGTAATGATAATTTAAATTTTCCCATATAATTAAGTTAAAAACTAACTCCGTTAAGTGGCCAAATGTGTGGCCATAAACTTAAAAAATCTAATATCTTATACCCAATAAATGGCAAAAAATAAACAGCATAGACAAAAACCTTGATAATAAAACTGATTACTGTCCAAATAAGTCCCAATATGACTAGACCTAAACCTATTATTTCCATATTATTGGATTAAAAACTAACTCCGCTAAAAGTCTCGTAATATCTTGACTCGGGTGAACTCATCTGTTACATCAATTTAATTTATTGTTCAAGCGCTTTGAGTTGGCTCTCTAATTGCTGAAGTTTTAACCTCAAATCCGAAATCTGCTTTTTCAATACGGTGATCCGTTTTTGTCTTGCTGTTTCACTGGTTTTCTTGTGAGGTTGTTGTGGTAAAGTTGCAACACTCTCTGGCAAAATAACACCACCAGACTTGGGATAGGTTGGGTACGTGCAAGGATGCCCTAAATCACCACAGACATACGAACCAGTATCAGATGGGCAAGAGTGCCAACGATGACAACCGGAACGATGGGCTGAGACAAAAATAGGCATCGCTAAAAAAAGCAATGCCCATGATAAGATTAAAACTTTGTTGAGTTTGTTGATCATAATTATCTAAACCGATAACTCTTGTAAGGACTGATATAACCCTTTTTACCCGTGTAGGGATTGTAATTGCCTCGCGTTGAATAGTTATCCCATCTTGAGCTGTTCGAAGAGGAACGGTAATACGGCTGTACATAAGTACCAGTACTTGGTTTGTAGTACCCTCTAGTTCTTGTGGCTGCTTCTGCCGGGTTGGAAAAATAAAACAGAGCTATGAATAAAAATAGAAATGCGGTAGAGGCGATAAGTTTTTTCATGGTTTAGTAGGTAATGGTCGCTCCTGGGATGGGCTTGTTATCCAACGAAGTAATGCCTGTTGTGACACCATCTCCCCATGTAATGACATTACTGCCACCTCCAAGGGTTGTTGAAATGGTTCTAGTTGATGCCGCGTCATTAGTGTCTGCTAATATGTAGAAATCAACGTAACCAGTACCACCCGCTGAATCAATCGTGAACGGAATGAATGCAACTTCATTGCTATCAGTTCCTGAAAGATCCCAACTTGTTATATCTGTGAGGTTTGTGTTTTTAAACACTTTCTTGGCAACAGTCGCGCCGCTGACGGAATCCCGTTTCAAGGTAACGTACCGCGATACGTTAGTGTTAATAATTGAACCTGTCAATCCAAGATTAATATCAGATACCGCGATGGTGTAGTTGCCGGCCGAAGTATTGGTAAATCTGTATTTACCTATGACCTGATCGGTACCCTGACCACCCGAGGAGTTGGACATAGCGTTTGCTACAGTCAACTCTGAACGATACACAGTCTGCGCGTTTCCTGTAATAGAAGGACCGCTTGCCATAATCGTTGTTCCGCCGGTTGCGCCGGTTGCAGTAACATCAGCTACAGTAGCAATCTTGAAAGTGTGAGCACTACCTGAAACTCCGTTCGGGTAGCCGTTCACATCACCTTTCAAGGTCAAGACCGTTGCCGTGTCTCTCGGAAGATTCAAGGTAAGGCCATTGAATGTCGCTAGAGCATCTTGACCACTATTCGTTGTCATATAATAAATGTAGGTACCCACCTGCGTCCCGTCAGGTTTAAACAATCCGAGGTTCGTGATAGTGCCAGTTGCCGCTATCGCGATACCTGATAATGTGTTAGTAACAATGATTTTACTAACATTGACTGCTTCACTTGCGCCCGTAGTGAATTTGAATGTCACCAAGGTTTGGCCAGTCTGACCCATTGAGCGGTTCTGCGCAACAGGCATATCTGAAGCCGCTGCGATTACCAATGAACCACCATTTGAGATGTACACTGTTTGTCCGATAACATCAGTTGCCACTCCTGCTGTGGCGCTTGTTGAATTCCCAACTGCCGTCACATCGTCCCATACCACTGCAACATATGCCGCTACACCTGCATTTGCAGATCCTGTTAAGATGTCCGCGTACACGTCAACCACATACTGCTGTCCCGCATTGATGGTTATCGATGAGGACGGCGTAAGGGTGTAGGTCGCGCTTGCCGTTGTTGACAATGAACCGATTGGGGAACCGATAACGGTGGTACCGTTCTTCAAAGTCAAGTTCTGGAAGTCATGTCCCAACGCCAATCCTGCGGTTGCGCTGTTCTTCACGACTATCTGGCTAACTAATGTCGCTTCGCCCGCACCCGCAGTCAAGACGAATGAACCGATCTTGACGTTTGTCGCTCCCTTCACGCCCGTTGGCAATGAAGAGGTCGCGTCAGCCATACCGCTATTTTTGGTGACAGTCAACGCGACGACTGTTGCAGGAGTTGGAGAGGATGTAGGCACTGGAGAGGGTGTGGGAGTTGGGGTGTATGTGGATACTCCAGATTTTAAAGTTGGTATTATGCCTTTTATGAAATTTATCGGTATTGCAAAAGAAACAGAGTCAGTTCCTGCTCTATGCAATCCAACAATCTCTCCTTTATCATTCACCAAAACCCCTCCACTACTACCATGTTCTGCTAATTTAAGCGTTGTCAGATAACTCCAAGTGCCAGAACAGGACAAAGGAAAGGTTAAACATGGTTGTCCGCTAGAATTAATAACACCCCTATTAACAACTACATTTGTAAGACCAGATGGATGTCCGGCAACAAATACAGTTGAATCAATAAATAGGTTTGAATCACCTAAAATCAAGGTTGGAATACTTTGGTCGATTTTAACTACCGCTACGTCATTTAGCGCATCTGTCCCACGTACGGTTCCCACAAGATTTACACCACTTTTCAGCTTTACTCCAACAGCACTGCATCCATGTACAACGTGTTCATTGGTTAAGATGTATCCACCATTTTCAAAAACAAAACCGCTACCAAGAGAGCTATCACAATTGTTAGTTATTTGCACAACAGAAGGACTAACAAGGTCATATACTTGACTTGTTGTCAGACCATTCATAATTTGAGAGGTTGAGGCTTGCAAGGTTAATGCATCATTTAAAATTGCTACCTGCCCGTCAGGATTCGTAATTGAAAGGTTATAAGTAAGCGGCGGCATCCCTGCGGGAATAAGTGCGGTAATCTGCTCAGAGTTCGTAACTCCGTAGGGTACTTGTGTCGCTCCTGATCCAAAGTCCACTCTGGCGCCCTGCTTAAAACCAAATCCTTTTATAACAATATTAGTAGCGTATCCCGCCAGAATCTTATTCGGAGCAACTAGCGCGATAGAGAATGCAACCTGAACAGATGGAGATGGTGCTTGTTTAATTTTTAAAACATCCTGATATGTGAGAGGATTTTTCGTTGGGTAAAAACTAGGTAATGCTTCTCTATGATTAACATGATAAAGCGAATCCCAATCATACCCCGCGGCTTCAAATTCAGAAGCTGTTAAATTCAACCAGCTTCGTTCGCCAACATCGCTATTTGCCGAAGAAACCACTCTGTATACCTTGGGGTCGGCAATGCTCCCATCAGCATTGATTTCAATGACAAGTTCAGAAGATTTATACAAATCAAGGGTTGCCTGATCAATCATTTTTACATTGCTCCATTTGAGATGCCCATAGGAATCGAAAATATCGGGATTGAGGATGAGCCTTTTAAACTTTTTGACACCTATAATTTTGACAATATAGATATCTGGATTAGGAGAAACGGTCACCAAGTCTCCATCAACAATGTTTTGTGCCGCATATGAATATGGTACTGTGAAAACAAAAACAGGCACAGCCAAAAGAATGGTTAATGCCGTCAAAGTAGCTATCCTGCTAAATCGTGTTCTCATTTTCATAGTAATTATTCTAAGCTAGTGGGAATATAGACACAAAGCTCCCAGCCAGCGATGTCTTGCGACACCCATACCCTTTCGGATATGACGGTTCAGGTGCTCTGACTAGGAGCTTAATGACCTGAACCGTGTTTGTTGCCATACCTTGTAGTAAAACCACGAGGGTTAGGCGATGCTTAATTATTGCTTATAAAATACCATAAACCACTAAAATTTGCAAAAAATACACAACGTTTTAGTAGGTTGAAAAAATAGCTGAAAAATGGTAGAATATAGGTAAATTACAATGAAATTAACATAAATTACTATGACCCCAGAAGAAAAATTTAATCAGAATGTCTGGTATGTTTTAAGACAAATCAAGGAAAGGTCGCTGTATACCAAAAAAGGCAACCCAATTTTATATTGGGTTGATTTTGGTTTTTTTGACACCACTGGTAGTTCTCCATCAGCCACAGATAAGGCGGCAATACTTGAGAAGCTGGAAGAATGGGGTGCTATTAAAATACAAAATAGAGGTGGCACATGGGAATATGAGTAATAAATTGTTTCGCATAGAAATAGTCCAGTCGAAGTTTGATAAACTGTTTCGCCGTTATGAGGACGGTTTCAAAAGAGATGGAGAGAAAAAGATAAAACCCTCCAGTTTACATACGGATATTTTTGATTGGGAAAAACTCACTCAAGAAAATCTTAAAATTGCTCAAAAAGTTATTAAGATTACTCTTGATTTCTTACAGCTTCAGCCCGTTAATAGATTGACAGAAGTGGTCAAAATATCTTTACAAAAGTTTGAAAATGAGCAGGTATATTCAGACGATATAAGCGGTGTGCTGAATAGAGTAGACAGTGTCAAAGTTACAAACGCAGAATTACTCTACCAAATAAAAGAGTATCAGAGAACAAGAGTTGTATTTCCTTCAAGCGTTACAGCTTTTGATGAAAATGAATTACCCGATTATTTGCCATCAAAAGAAGAGTTGAAAAGTTATGTTTTTCTAAAAGTAAGTTCGTTAGATGGATTGCGCCGAGTGCAGGATTTGATTGATAAAAAGCTCAAAATTAACCCATCAACTGCTCAAGAAATACAAACAAAACAAGAACCATCAAAATTCGTTATTTCAGTTAAAGATCGAAAAATACTGGTTAACGAATACCTTATAGGAAAACCACACGCTGTAGGAATTAACTTTGAATTTTTTGAATATGTTCGTTCGCAACCAAAAAATACAAAAATTAGAAACCAAGACATCCCTGATACACTAAGAAAGAATAAAAGCTTTACAAAAATACTTAATGAACTTGGCTTTAAGGCCGAAATATTAAAAGCTTTCTTTCCTAAAAGAGGAAAGTCTGTGGTGGTTTACAATGGGGGCGAAATATCAAAAGAAGATTTAGTAAAAATTGGTGTAAAAATACCTCTATTTTTAAAGCAGTTGGAGGTTGCTCATATAAAAAACAATCCAGAGTAGTCCGATTTAGTCTGGTTTAGTCTAATATTCAAACAAAATTTTATAGAAAAGTCATACTGTAATTAGTATGACTTTTTTATTTTTTAAAAAAATCATCAAGGTCGCAATTAATAAAATAACTAAAAAAATGATATGAAACAAAAAGATGATTTTAAGTACCTCCCCAGCGAGGAGCATGAAGAATTCTATGATCTAGCACTGTGTTCAGCATTGCAATATCTGGAATTTCCTATTGTGGCGATAAACAGAGACCCCAAAGAACACCCAAGGGTCGGGTTTGTATTTAAGAAAAGTGAAAAGCTTTCTAATGCCGTAAGCCAATTCTGGTCCGGCGCTCTTTCCGTTGAACCGAAGGGATTTTGGAATGCGAGAAGGGAACTAAAAAGCAGGATACATACTACACGATAAATAAGATGCGAATCACGGATCAACAAATCAATGCCTTCATTCAAATCTACCGAAAGAATTTTGGCGTGGTATTGGACCGTGAAACTGCATTGGTAAAAGGAATCAGGTTGGCAGAATTCGTAGAGCTAATCTTAAAAAGTAACTACGCGTCTAAGGATAAAAAACTTAACAAAACCTAACATGATAAAAATATGAAATCACTTGAAAGACGGTTCAAAAACATTGGGGATAGAAACCCATATTGGAGTTCCTACACATGTTTTGCTGAAGCGCTAAAAGGAGAAGGATTTGGCAAACAAACGATACACCGCTGGTTCTCCAAACTCGTCGAAAATGAGGATTATGAGAAAACCAGCAAGAAAAGCATTTTGGCTCATCTCTGGCATCTCTCAAATATGCGCGGGGACAACCAAAAATAAGCTCGCATAGCCCCGCCACCGCATTTATTTAATAAACTAACACCATATTACTATGACCATGAATATCGATGAAATTACCGTGAAAGTGAAAGTTATCGAGGAGAAGAAATTAAAAGCGATTATCACCCTTGATTTCGGAGATTTTGTTGTAAAGGGCTTCCGGGTGCAGGAATCACAGCATCCAAATTATAAAGGAGATAAATTATGGCTCACTCCCCCATCGTACAAGGGTGGCGGAGGCAGTTACCACCCCATCTTCTTTGCTCCCGATAAAGAGCTTTGGAAACAGTTAGAAACGAAAGTGTGGGAGGAATACTACAAACAAAGTGAAGAACACTTCAGAAAGAGACTTGGCATTGATCCAGAGATAACACTCTGACTCTATAGTTAATTATCTATAGTATTGTTAACTATATAGAATAACTTAATGATAGTACTATTATGTTACATGATAGATTTCCTATAAGGTAACAGTTAACTATGACGATACGCTTTAGTTCATTGACCTGATAAAGAGGGGGTTGTGCAAGATAAAATATCATGGAAAAACATGGAAAACATTATCTGTATAAAAATGGCGGGAAATGGTGGATTTTATACTGATAAGCAGTATGATAACAGTAATAACAAAGAGGGAATGAAAATGGTGGTTTTAAAGTTTAAAGACCATGCTCATCTTTAATGATTTCGGCAGATTGAAAAAGCTTATGTCTAAAAGTGTAGCAGAACAGAATAACAGCTTAGGTATCTTCTGGCTTAAAAAGCATGGCTATCTGCACAAGGATTATAGTCATCGATCTGGTGGCATTACTTGGACTTACGGCTATAGCGAGAATAAAAGTAGTATCGGGTTTGCTGTAAGCAGAGATAATTGGGGCACTCCGGATGAGAGAGCGTATGCAAGGTTATATTATACTCATACAGACAGATGGAACAGCGAAAAAGAAGAAATGGATTATAAGATTGAACTTACTATGACTCCTTGCAATTATGGCGGTGTGCGATACTGGTTTATATGCCCCCTGTCTAAAAATGGGCAATACTGCGGGCGGAGAGTTGGAGTGATTTACAGCATTGGCAAATGGTTCGGTTGCCGACACTGTGGAGGAATTACTTATGCCTCCCAAATGCAGGGTGGTAAATACAAGGGGTTTGTATCAATCCCTGACATAGAAAAAGCAGAGAAAGAGGTTAAGCGATATTATTACAAGGGTAAGCCAACCAGAAAATACAGACGAGTAATACGGCTGAATGAGAAGTTTGAGACCGGTTTTATTATGATGGCCGCACGGCTGAATAAGCGGTTTGGTCGGTTTGCTGTAAAGCAAAAGTAGTGGTATGATAAACATGGACACAATTACTGGGATTTGCGATTTTTTGCATTTAAAGAGGGGTAACTCCGCCTACAAAAACTCGCAAGGGTGATTGTGTCCAACGGGGTTATCCCTTTTTGATTATATGAACGAACAAAAAGCAAAAATCAAATACTTCATCTATGCTCGGAAATCATCGGAAAGCGAGGACCGGCAAATGGCATCCATTGATGCTCAAATCACCGAGCTTAAACGACTGGCGGAAGAGCATGGATTAAACGTGGTGGATACTTTTACTGAGTCAAAGTCCGCAAAGGGGCCCGGCAGAGAGATCTTCAACAAGATGCTTGAGCGAATCCTTAAAGGTGAAGCTCAAGGGATTATTTGCTGGAAGCTCAACCGCCTCGCTCGTAACCCAATTGACGGCGGCCAGATAAGCTGGATGTTGCAACAAGGGGCAATCCAACACATTCAAACATACGGGCGAAGCTATTACCCGGCAGATAATGTGATTATGATGGCGGTAGAGCTTGGCATGGCGAATCAGTTTATCCGTGATTTGAGCGTGGATACCAAACGAGGGTTGAGAGCAAAAATGGAAAGAGGGTGGTATCCAACCTATGCCACGCTTGGCTATATGCACAATCCGTTGAAAAAGAAAGGAGAGAAAGAGATATTGAGGGATCCGGAGCGATTTGATTTGGTCCGCAAGATGTTTGAGCTTATGCTTACGGGTAGGCATACGGTAAATAAGGTGTGGCAAATTGTACGAGATGAGTGGAATCTTACAAGCAGACAAGGCAAGAAGATAGCTCGGAGTACGGTGTATAGAATTTTAAATGATACTTTCTACTATGGTGATTTTGAATATCCAAGAGGAAGCGGTAATTGGAAAACAGGAGGCCATCCCCCGATGATCACCAGACAGGAGTTTGACCGGGTACAAGTATTGCTTGGCAATAAGGCAACAACACGACCCAAGAAATATGACTTTGCTTTTCGTGGTCCGATTATGTGCGGAGAATGCGGCGCTTTGATAACAGCTGAATCTAAAGTGAAAAGACAAAAGAATGGCAATGTGCATTTCTACACCTACTATCACTGCACAAAAAGGAGAAATCCGGACTGCTCACAAAGCTCGATTGAAGAGACGGGACTGCAAAAACAGATCTCCCGCACTCTAGGTGAAATTGAGTTGCCTAATGACTTTTGCGAGTGGGCGCTGGATGTGCTGAAAAGCAATAATGTCGTTGAAGCTCACGGCAGAACGCAAATAATCAGTAGTCAGCGAAAAGAGTATGATAAGGTGCTTAAAAAGCTTGATAACCTTATTGGTATGCGGGCGGGTGGAGATATAACAGATGAGGAGTTTGCGAAAAATAAAACAGCTTTTTTAGAAGAAAAACATCACGTAGAAATGTTGATGGATGATACTGGGCAACGAGCAGATGATTGGCTTGAACAAGCAGAAAAATATTTTGAGTTTGCTCGGACCGCAAAGAAAACTTTTGACACAACAGACTCACTTGAAGTGAAAAAAGGTATCCTCATGTTTCTGGGTTCGAACCTCACGCTAAAAGACAGAATACTCAATGTCTCACTAGAAAAACCGCTCATACTCATCAAAGAGGCCTCTCATGAGGTAAAAGCGATGTACGAAAGGTTAGAACCTCTCAAAAATTGCTTGGTTAATACAGATATGAGCGATTTATACTCTCAAAATCCTATGTTGCTCCGGGGGTGGGATTCGAACCCACGACCAAGCGATTAACAGTCGCCTGCGCTACCGCTGCGCTACCCCGGAATACAAAAAAAGAACACGGACACTATACTGGTGCCGGCGCGCAAAATCAATACCCTTCCAACTTGTGAATCTTCCGGTGGGTACGGATCTTCTCAAGCGCTTTTGCTTCAATTTGGCGGATGCGCTCACGCGTGACACCAAACTCTTTCCCCACTTCCTCCAGGGTATGCGTAATGCCGTCTTCAATACCAAAACGCATCGCAAGGATCTTTTGCTCGCGGGGGTTTAAATCGTCCATGATCTCACGGATCTGATCTTTCAAAAGACGGCGCGCGGCAGATTGCGACGGCATGATCTCTTTTTCATCCTCAATAAATTCGCCGAGTGTTGAATCCTCGCTGTCGTCCCCCAGTGGTGTTTCAAGTGAAATGGTTTCCTGCGAGATCTTGATGATATGACGAACCTTTTCTACCTCCAAACCCATTTCCGCCGCTATTTCTTCGGCAAGCGGCTCGCGCCCCAAATCCTGCAAGAGCCGCCGCTTCACCTGGGTAAAGCGTGAAATAGTTTCCACCATGTGCACGGGAATGCGGATAGTGCGCGCCTGGTCGGCAAGCGCCCGGGTGATGGCCTGGCGGATCCACCACGTCGCGTACGTGGAAAACTTGTATCCCCTTTTATAATCAAACTTTTCCACGGCCTTGAACAAACCAAGGTTCCCCTCCTGGATAAGGTCCAAAAGCGTGAGGTGCGGGCTGCGGCCGATATATTTTTTAGCGATGCTGACCACCAAACGCAAATTCGCTTCCGTAAGCTTTTTTTTCGCTTCCTCATTCCCCTGCTCTATTTTTCTGGCGAGCTCTTTTTCTTCATCGCCGGTCAATAACGAGATACGGCCGATCTCCCGCAAGTAGATCTGCACCGAGTCGTGCGCGGTATCTTCGGAGAACGTTTCCGATTTTTTCTTCTTTTTGGCGGGAGGGGGCGCCGCTTCATCCTGCTGCGGCAATTCCAAAAGGTCCTTGGAATCCACCAGGTTGATGTTGGCGTCGCTTAAGCGCTCGTAGAGGCGTTCCAGGACATCAATGTCTTTTTCAATGTTGGGCAGCAGATGTAAGATCTCCGAATACGTCACAAAACCGCGGAGCTTGCCGCGTTCCAAAAGCTCCTCAACCGGCTTTTCAAACAAAAGCACCCTTTTTTTCTTCCCTCGTTCCGATGCTCCAATGCGGGCTCCTTTCGCGACAGCCTGTTTTTTCGCGGCCGGATGCGCCAAATGACGCGCCGGATGATGTGCGCGTTTTTTCAGCTGCTTGGTGTTGCCTTTTTTCTTCATGCCGCCGGTTGTGGTGAAGGTGCAAACAGCTTCATCTTCTTTGCGCTTAACGCATGTACTTCCTGAAACAGATGTTCGGAAAGCACCGGGTCGCGCTCGGCCTCCGCGGCCGCCAGCGCCGCTTCGAGCTTTTGTAATTCCGCATCCAACATTTCCTGTTCTATGCGCCGTGCGCAGAATATGATCTCATGCGCGGGATTTTCGTACGAACCAAGTTCCGCGGCAAGCAGGATCTCCCGCAGCGCCGCGGTACCCTGCTCAAGCCCGTCCTTTGAAATTTCCTTTGAAAGCGGGTCAATAGTACCATGCCGGTAGAAAAAAGTAAACAGTTCCGCCATGCCCGGACTCACCAATTCACGAGCCGTAGGAGTGCCATCAACGATCATGGCGGGAAACTCATAGTGTGCGAGAGAGGCGGCAAGCGCTTTCGCCTCCTCTTTGTTCGGGACGGCCGAGCAGACCGCAATGATATGCTCCAGAAGCTTATCAACCGCCGTCTTTTCGGCGCGTATGTCCTTGTTGTTACCCTGCTGTTCGTCTCCGGCAAACGCGCGTTCGTCGTCGTCCTTCACGACGCGCATTTCCTCTTCCAAATAATCCATTTTTACCCCCAGCATCACCGACAGGCGCTCCAGCCAGTGATGCGACTCTATCTTATTCGCGATCTTTTTTATCTGCGGCAGCAGCAGGTCCCCGATGGCCTTTTTGCCCGCGAGCATCTTGGGGTCGTGCCGTTCGGCGGCGATCTGAAAATAGAAGTCCATGACGGAAACAGCCCCGTCCACAACACCTGCAAGTTCCCCTGGCCGGGCGGCGACAAGATCCGCCGGGTCTTTGCTTTCGGGCATGCGCGCCACGCGAACTGAAAATCCTCCGGCATGCGCGAGCGCGATACTTTTGCGTGTGGCACTATCGCCCGCCGGGTCGGCGTCGAACAGAATGGTGATGTTCTTGGTGTAGCGCGCGATAAGTTTCAGCTGCTGCGTCGTGAATGCGGTACCCGACACCGCAACCGCATTTTTTACGCCGTCCTGCCACGCCATGATCACGTCCATTTGCCCTTCCACGAGCACGATGACATCCTTCTTTTTCGCTTCCATTTTTACCTTGTCCATGCCGTACAGCACTGCACTTTTGTTATACAGAAGCGTTTGGGGACTGTTCACATACTTCCCTTCTCCTTCGCGCGGCGTGAGATAACGGCCGGTAAAAGCGATGGTGTCGCCGTTGTGGTCCGCGATGGGAAACATGATGCGGTCGCGGAATTTATCGTAATACTTCGCCGTGCCGGACTTTTCGCTCTTGTTGATAAGCCCCGCCTTTTCCCCCATGCCCGCCGCGTACCCTTTCATGGCAAGGAACTGAAACAAAGAATCCCAGCCGGCGTGAGCATATCCCAAGCCAAACTCTCCGATGGTCGCGCGCGAAAGCCCGCGACTTAAAAGATATGCGCGCGCCGCCGCGCCCGATTCCCCTTCCTCAAGATTTGTACGGAAAAAACGCGCCGCCTGCGCACAGATTGCAAGGAGCGTGGCGCGCTCGCTCGCGAGTTTTGGGTCCTGCGCTTTCAGAACAACTCCCGCTTTTTTCGCGAGGAGGCGCAACGCATCGGGAAACTCAAGTCCTTCCATTTTCATCACGAACGTGAACATATCGCCCCCGGCCCCGCATCCGAAACAATGCCACATTTGCCGCGTGGCGGACACATAAAACGAGGGTGTTTTCTCGTTATGGAACGGGCACAGCGCACGCCAATTCGCGCCCTGCTTTTGCAAGCGGATATACCCCGCAATGACGTCGTGGATATCAAGCCGGGACTTTATTTCTTCAGAGGGGAGACCGCCCATAATGTATGCACACTATACGTGAAACATTCTGAAGCCGCAACCTGTGTGCACCTTGGATACTATTTCGGGGTGGAAAACCACCCTAAAAATCGCGCATCCTGTGCGGTTGCGTCAACGGCGTACAGCTCGCGGGGCGAGAACTTTTCAACATCCGATATGAAATAATGTTTCAGCGCCACATTCGTACGGTCATCTTCTTCGAACAACACCATGCTTCCGTCTCCAGACACGGACACGGCGCGTGTACCGTGTCCGGTGGTAAGAACACGGTCGTCAAAACCGTCGGAAGAAACCGTTCTCACCTGTCCGGCAACACCGTCCAATGACATGACCGTATACACCACGCGCGAACCGTCGAGCGCAAGGAATGCATTCACAACGGAAAACCCTTCCGGGGCGCGGACAACTTCTTGTGCCTCCTTTGTTTGCGTATCCGTCACGCTTACCCTGTCATTCGCCGCAACGACAAAAGAACCGGACGCCGGATAGTAGCGAGCGTCCCGGACATCGCGCGCCGACGCGACAACCGCTGCAGTGTGGTTGGCGACCGAAAACGCGCGCACGGTTGCGGTGCCGCCCTCGCGGGCGATGCAATATGCGTTCGCGCCATCGGGAGACCATCCCGCAAATTCACACAACGCGGATGCCGCCGCAGTGGGTGACCAGACATACGCATCCTCTCCCTGCGCCATGCTGCGCATCGCAAGCGCCGGATTGCCGATAGACGAGAGATACTTGAAATAAAACATCATGCTGCCGTCGGGAGAAAGCGCGGCATGTTCATCCGGCGGCACAAAAACGCTTATATCCTCCCTGCTGCCATCATGACGAATAAAGTATCCGCGATCCCGCGCCGGAAATATGCCAATGCGTTCCCCGTATGCCGCCATGCCCGGCGCGACCGCGGCATTCTTCCATGGAAATGAAAAAACTTCTTCCCGTATGAACTGCCGGTAATATACTTTGAAGATCTTATACCGCTGGTCTTCCGGAAAAAACGCGCCGTACAACACATACCGGTCGTCGGCCTGCGAAGCCGCGGGAGGTGAGGTAGCGGACAACGGCGCGGCAAGTGGGGATGAAACGGTGCCGGCGCCCGGCGATGTCCCTCCCCCGGCGCCCGCAATAACCTGATATATAATATACATGACGACGGCAATACCAAGCCCGACCACGCCAAGCAGAAAAAACCACACGACCATTTGCCGCCGTTTCATGGTGTTATATATGACCTCGGATTCTCCCGGTGATAGTGCCATGCAGAGAATATATTATACCACGGATGAATGGCTATGGCATCTCCTTCACTTTCCGAACAAACTCTTCGTAACCCGCCGAGAGATTCCGGTCCAGCTCCACCGCTTTTTTTGCGGCCTGTATCGCCCCTTCTTTGTCCCCGCCGTTCGCCAAACCGACCGCAAGCTGCACAAACTGCTGTGCTGTCAACTGCGTGCCAAACCTCTCTTTGACATCCTTGAAAAACGCCATAGCCTTTTCACGCTCCCCTACTTGCTGGAACATACCTCCAGCGCGCAACGGGAACTCCGCCATGTCCGGACGGAGTACTGCGGCTTCTTCCATGAGTTGTGCCGCACCCGCAACATCGCCCCGCGCAACCTTCACCTGTGCCCACTGAAGATGCAGAATGGGCTTGTGCGGCCCTAACTTCTGCGCTACCGCCAATACCTCGTCGGCACGCGCCAGGGGGTCCGCAACACCGTACGAGGCGAGTGCTTCGGCATAGTCGTTCAGAAAGCTTGCGTAGTATAAATAATTCCTGAAGTCCAGCGGCTGTTCGGTGATATTTTTCTCCATTTCCGCGACGACAAATGTTGCAAGACGTCCTTTTGCCGCTTCATCGGTCATCTGCGTATTATCGAGGAGGTCACTCACGTATGTCGCAAGCTTGCCGCGGATCTCGTGCGCCCCGAAATTCCCCCATGCGAGGGATCTTTTAAAATAATTCATCGCGTCGTCGGCATGCGCGGGATTCGTCGTCAGCCCGACAACCGCGTAGTACGCGGCGACCGCGGGACGCACGTTCACCATATAAATAAGAAGCATGGCGAGCGGCACCAGGGCGAGCGCGGCTTTCGCCGAGGGGTTCGCAAATTGCTTTGCGCGTTCCGGTCGGTCGGAAAGCTGCGCATCGCGTCCGAGCGGAAAACCATTCGCGGCAAACGCCGCAAACAGAAAGAACGGCAGGTAGGTCACCAGACTGTCGAACACGAACAAATTCTGGGCGCCGTACGCCGCCAGCAGCCCAAGCGCGAACACCCCGAGCCAGTACGATTCCGGTCCTGCGCGCGCGTGCCGTATGCAGGCCGCCAGCAGTACGAACATGAGAAATAGGTATGCCGCCGCGCCGACAACGCCTGTGGTGGTCACGATGTCAAACACGATGTTATGCGCGTGGTCAAACCAGTTTTCCGTCGGATACAGCTTGGGGTTATAATACTTGTCAAACACGAGATTGTAGTTTTCCGGCCCCCATCCGAGAACCGGCCGCTCTTTAAATCCCGCCATGCTCGTTTGCACGGAAAGGAGACGGGTCTGCACTGTGGTATCTGCAAGCGAAACCGAGGTGAATCGCTTGAGATACGAAAGCGCACCGTTCTCCGCGCCTCCGCCGATAACCAGCGCCACCGCACCTGCAAGGAATAATACACCCATCCCCCACCCCAGCATCCGCGCGGAAAGACCGGGGACGGTCCGGGGACGGAACAGGTATCCCACAACCAAAACCACGACCGCGCATGCCATACCCAGCACCGCGCCGCGCGTACCGGTGAAATACAGAATGGCGAGGTTCAAAACGATGCAACCGGCGTACAGCGTGCGCATCGCCGTGTGCGCATCCCGCACCAAGAGGAACACTGCAAAAAAAATAGCAAAGATAAGATACCCCCCCACGAATGCGGCGTTCCCGATGGTGGAATCTAACCGGTCAATACCCGCATGGTACACCAAGGACCCCCACCCCAGTTTCTGTGCCACCGCGTACACACTGACCACAACACTCACCGCAACAAACGTTCGGAGGAGTATGAGCCACTCCCGCGGCGTACCAAAGACAGCGCGGGCAATGAAGAACAGTGCGATAAAATGCGCGAGATTCACCACCGACAGCATCCGCTCGTACGTTCCCAAAAAACTCCGTAGCGGGTTTGCGCCCAAAAGCGCGGCAATGACGTATATGGCAAAGAACGCGCTCACGGCAACGGCAATGCGGTCGAATTTCGGACGGTACTTTTCATCCAGCACGCACAGGAGCGCCCACAACAACAGCGCCAGCTCGACGGCAACCTGAAAAAATATGGTTTTGGGAACGATGTAGGGAAAATAAAAAAGGGCCGACAATACGAGCGGAGAAAACAGCGAAAGCCCAATGAAAAATTTTGTCGCCCGAAGATAGAAAGAAAGTGCGTTGTCCTTGGTCATGGTATATTCACGATATTACTGTCCTGCTTGTATGCGAAACGCTTCCGCTTTGTCGAGTATGCCGCGGCGCTGGTATTGGTCGGCCATCCACAGTAGCTCGCGCGGGTCGGCAAGGTGCATACCATGCGCCAGGCCATTCTCCGCCGCGGCAAACGCCCGGTCCGTATCCCCTTTGAAATTATACGCTAAAAATAGGATATGGTAAAAATCGGGGAACCATGCAGTGGTGACAATACCCTTCTGCGCGTGTGCGATAGCGTCGTCAAAACGCAACTGCAGCAGCGAGCGCTGCGCGGACGCAAACTGCAGCTCCACGCGGCCGGGAGCAAGCGTTTCGGCGCGGGCAACGGTCGCGGCGAGAGCGGCATCGTTTGTGCCGGCGACCAAATACGCGATGTTATGCGCAAGCGCCAGATCGTAGGAAGCGAAATAATCTTCCGGATGCGCGCGGACATTCTCCGCGGCCTGACGGAGCGCGTACGGCAGAAGATTTGTCTCAAAGTCGTCCGGCGCGCTCCTGCCAAAGTACAGATACGCCTCGCGCGTGATCCGTTCCAACAGCGGTGTCGCCACCGAAGCGCTCTGTCTGTCATGCGCCAGAGCGGCGCTGTGGGCGGCCATCGCCGCGGACACCGCCGTTGTTTCATCAAGTTCCATTTGGGTATCCCGCACCGCGTTGAGATCCGATAATGCGCGGTCGGCGCGCGCCGGCTGAACGCTCCCGTACCAAACCAAAAGCGCCGCGGCAACGCATACCGCCCCGATAACCGCACCGCCGGACGGAGCGCCCGCTTCACGCTCACCCGCCGGACGTTGTGTCAGTATGGCCGCATATGCAAACACCAAAAACAGCGGCAGAAAGTTTGTAAATGAATCAAAGCTGAACATTCCCTGCACTAAATACGCAACAGCAACCGCCAAAAGCCCCGCCATGCCGAAACGCGACGCGGTTCCCTGCCGAACCGCATGTACCAACGCCGCGAGAAATGCCAGAAATAGGAATGCATAGGCAGCCGCGCCGACCACTCCTGCGGTTGCCAACTGCTCCAGGAACACATTGTGCGCACGGTCAAATTCTGTTTCCGACCGTTCCAGTGCGTAAAAATCCGATGAGAAATGTTTGTTGAACACCGTATCAAAATATTCGGGCCCGACGCCAAGCACCGGATGTTCTTTGAAACCATCCCATGTCGCGCGCCACGCATAGAAACGCGTCTGTCCCGTCACCTGTGCCGCAGAAATATGGGTGAGACGCGCGAGCGTCTCGTTGCCTGTTATCCAGGGCGCATTATTGAACAGGAACAACGCGCCGACCGCAGCCGCCGCAAGCACGCCCGCACCGGCGGTCACAAGCTTCGCACGGCGTGATGCGGCACTACCCCACAGAAACCCCGCCCACACGAACACCGCCGCAACCAACACGGCAAGGAAGGCCGCGCGAGTCCCTGAAAGCATTGCGATACCCACGATAAAAATCGCGGCCGCGCCCCACAAAAATTTTTCATTCCTGCTTGCCGCCGTCACACACAGAAAAATGGCGACGAGCCCGTTGAGTACCAAATACGAAGAGAAAAAAGCCGGATTCCCGATAGTACCATAAATGCGCCCGATATCGGGAGTGAAAAAAAACTGATACAAACCGTACGCAGCGCATAGAACGCCAGCACCAACAGACACGGCAAACAGTCGCCGCCATGTCACCCCGTCGCGAAATACCGACGCCAGAATGAAAAAGAATATGGCAAAATGCGAAATGGTTAGCAGTCCCCAGTGTCGTTCGTAGTCAGAAAAAAAACTACGCGAAAACCCCGTCCCGAATGCGGCAGCCGCGTATTCGGCACACACGAACACAGCAACGCCAAGCGCCGGCAATGAAAACGTCGGCACAAAACTCCGGTCGCGCGCCATGCCGATAAGCCACAGCGCGAGCATCACGTCCACGATGCCGCGAAAGAGAAATGTCTGGAGCGCGACGTGCGTCGGGTAGAAGTATACCGAAAATACGAGCGGCGTGATGAGTGCCGCGCACGTAAGGTAGAACATGGACGACCGAATAATATCGCCCTGCATCATAGCGATAATTCTTTTAGAAAATTATCCACAGCTTCCCGGAGGGACGGTTCCAACTCCCCCACTGCGTGCGCATGCTCGCGTGCCTGCGTATTCATACCAAGTTCTTTGTACGCAATAGCCAGGTTCATATGGTAGGAATACGCGTCCGGCGGATTGCGCGACAATACTAGCTTGTTGAGATACATGATCTTTTCGTAGTCTTTACGGTCGTTGTAATACTCCATCGCCCACAGCACCTCCTGGTAATTCCGCACATCATATCCGAGCCACAACGCTTTCTCAAAATATGGGACTCCTTGCGCACGTACTGCCGCTTTTTTTTCCGGGTCGCTTTCGGCTTGAGACGCGAAGTAGTAATTCTGCGCTATCTTCCAGTACGGGATGGGGTGTTCGGGATTTTTTACCGACGCTTGTTCCAGTAAAGCAATGGCTTCCGTAAAGTTTCCTTTCAAGAATTCCGTCTGCGCGAGCGCGAATTCAAATTCCATGCGCCCGGGAGCAAGCGCGATAGACTCCCGGACAATATCCTCTATTTCAGGAGACGCCAAGCCGGTGCGCGAAAGTTTAAGATTATACAGATCCGAAAGCTGTAACCGATACAGAAGATACTCCTTGGGCGAGCGGTCGATATTTTCCTTGAGCGCGGCAATACCGGCATCCAGATACGCCGTGGCGCGCTCGGGAGACAGTTCTTCTTCCCTTTTCCCCTGTACTTCGCGCGCAACGGCAAGCGCAAGACGGCTCCTCACTTCAAAATCCCCGTATGTTTTCCAGGAAAGCGCCCGATCATATAAGCCGAGCGCCGCATCAAGCGAGTATTTCCCGCTTTCGGCTTGTGAAAGCCCGTACGCCGCCATTGCGGGCCGGTACGTAAAGAAATATGACAGGAACAACACCGGCACGAGTGCTACGGCAACAGACTGCAAGGCGATGCCTGGTATTTTTGACGGGGTAAACGCGGGCGCCGCAACGCCTTCCTTCACTTCGGGAACAAAACTATTCAGGTATGCGAGAGCAACCAAAAACATCAGAAACGGTGCGAACGAGTCAAATAGGAAAAAATCCTGCGCGGCATACGCCACAAAAAAGAGCGTAAACACGAACACATGCCGGATATCCAATGCCCGCTGGCGATACAGCGAAAACACCGCCCGTGCACACGCGATAAATAGAAACAAGTACGCCGCGAGCCCGATCGCACCCGTCATAACTAGCGTGTCTATATACTGGTTGTGCGAGCGGTCAAACCATATTTCATACTGTTCGGAGGAATAAAACGCCGGGTCAAAATTCCGGTTGAACGAAAGAATAAAATTTTCCGGCCCCGCGCCGAACAACGGATATTCTTTCCACGCATCCAGGGACGACCGCCAGGTGATGAGACGTGTCTGGGTCGTTGCGTCATAAAGCGAAAAGTCCGCAAGGCGCTGGAGAAATCCCGTGCGTGCGGCTGGTGCCGCGGCGCTTGCATCGGGAACATGGAAATACGCTTCGAGCGGCTGGCGCTCCGGCTTTTCAAACAGCGAGCCGAATGCAAACAGCGAGCCGGCGCCGGCAACGGCCGCAACCAATACTATGCCCGCGCCGATGCGCGCGATGTTGTTGCGCACCAGCACGAGCGCAAGAGTGGTGCCCGCAAGTACGGCACTCGCGATGGCGAGGAGCGCCCCGCGCGTTGCCGTCAACAAAACAGTGCACAGCGCAAGGAACGAAAGCGCCGCCGCGGCAACGGTAGTCCCTCGTAAAATCCATCTTGGAACGAACAGTAGTGAAAACAGCATCGGGAACAACAGATACGCCGCGAAAAATGCGGGGTTGCCGATCGGCCCCGCAATGCGCGCGATCTCACCCTCCGCAAAAAAGAGAGCCATAAAAAACTGGAACAGCCCGATCGCAACCGCAAACGCTCCCCCAGCGAGCGCGACTTTCAGTAATGTCGCCCATTCTTCGCGTGTGCGGAATATGCCAACCAGCACCACAAAAAATAGTAGGAAATGCAGTAGTGAAAACAGCCCCCACATCCGTTCAAAGTTCCCGAAAAAACTATGATAGATGTCAACACTCAACAGGGTGGAAACAGTAAGTACGAAAAAATAAACCTCGAGCGCATACCACACGAGCGTCTTTTTCGGGCGATACACGGAGTTGCGCACCGCAAGCAGTATGTAAAGCGCAAACACTACCTCTACGATAATCTGGAACCCGAACGCTCGCGTGGTAGCAAACGGGAAGAAAAATAACGGGAGCACCGCAAGCGGCAAAAACAAAGCGGCGTATACGCCATATTTGATAATTCCTACCAAAGTATGTTCACGCATCATCACTGCGCTACTATACCATACCAAACGCCAAAAACAATTGCCCGTATCCTGTTGCCGTGATACTTTATTTGCATTTTTAATCCGATCGTCCGAGAAATGCATAATTCGTTACGGGCTTGATGGCTTGTCCCACTTTCCGAGACAAACAAAACCAAAAGCCCCGTTGCTTAAAAGCATTGGGGCTTTTGGTTCTTCAGTTACGCTGTCACAAGCAGCAAACTGGTTGAGTCCTTAGTAGGTGATGTTCGCGCCCGGTACCGGCATACCGTCAACGGTGGTAATGCCGCCCGTTATGCCGTCAGCCCATGTGATAACATTGCTGCCAGAACCGATGGCCGTAGAGATGCTCTCTGTTGCATCCGCATCATTGGTATCGGCAAGCACATAGATATCTACGTATCCCGTGCCACCTGCAGCATCAATGGTGGTTGCACCAAATGCAAGTTCAGTGAAGTCGTATGTTCCAACAGGTGTCCAGCTGGTGATATCACCGTAATTCGCATTTTTGTACGCTTTCTTTGCAATGGTCGTACCGCTTGCGGAATCACGCTTTAGTGTCACATACCGAGATGCTGTGGCGGATTCGGTGTTAGCAATCGATGTGGTCAAACCAAGGTCAATGTCGGTCACTGTAATGGAGTAGTTCCCCGCCGAGGTGTTGGTCAAGCGGTACTTGCCGATCACCTGGTCGGTTCCCTGGCCACCCGACATGTTGGACATGGCGTTGGTCACCGTCAGCTCTGCGCGGAAGACGCGCTGGGCATTCCCTGCCACCGACGCGATGGTCGGGGTAATGGAGCTACCGCCGGTTGCGCCGGTTGCCGTTACATCAGCCGGACCATACACCTTGAAGGTATGCGTACTGCCCGACACTGCGTTCGGATAGCCGTTGATATTGCCTTTCAGGGTCAAAATGGTTGCCGTGTCTCTCGTCAAGTTCAGCGTCAAGCCGTTGAATGTCGCAATGACATCCTGCGTGCCGCTAGCCGTCATAGACGCTACGGTCGGGCCAACTTGTATGCCATCTTTCCACAGCGAGAGGTTCGTGATGGAACCGGTCGCCGCAGATGCGGTACTCGCCATAGTGTCGCTCACAATGATCTTCGTGATGTTCACCGCTTCGGGAGCTCCCGTGGTGAACTTGAATGTTGCGAGTGTCTGGCCCGTTTCACCCATCGCGCGGTTCTGCGCGATCGGCATGTCGGACGCCGCTGCAACCGTCAAGGAACCACCCGCGGAAACATACACCGTTTGGCCGGTAACGTCAGTTGTAACCCCTGCGGAGCCGCTTGTTGAGAGACCCGTTGCCGTCACGTCATCCCAGATAACCTGGGAAAGACCTGCTGAAGGGTATCCTGTGCCGCCCGAGTAGTTGGATGCGCCTGTCAAGACATCCGCAAACACATCCACCACATACTGCTGTCCTGCATTGATGGTGATCGATGAGGACGGCGTAAAGGTATAGGTCGCGCTTGCGGTCGTTGAGAGCGTACCGATCTGGTTACCGATTTGGTTCGCGCCGTTCATAAGCTTCAGGTTCTGGAAGTCAACACCCAACGCGTAAATCGCGTCGCTGTTCTTCACCACCATCTGGCTTACGGACACTGCCTCACCCGAACCGGCTGTCAGAATGAACGAACCGATCTTCACGGCCGTTGCACCCCGCACACCTGTCGGGAGCGAGGAGCTTGCGTTGTTCAAGCCGGAGTTCAGCGTTGCCGTCAACGTACCTGTCTGCACCGTCAGCGTATTGCCGCTCGATGCAGTCGTGCTGATAGACGTCAAGGAAACCTGTCCCTGAGCGTTCGCGGAACCGGCACTCAATATGAGTTGGATCGTGTGTCCTGCCGCATACGAGCTACCACTGACCGCCTTCACTTCACCCTTCACAACCAAGGTCTTGGTCGTGCCGGAAGGAACAATGAAGGAGTTACCGAACGTGAATGTCGTGGTCGTTCCTGAGCTTACATCGCTCGTGGAGCCAACCTGTGTGCCATCCAAGTACAGCTTGACGTTGTTCACACCCCAGGCCGCCGGAACGGTAGTGGCGGTAACCGCCAACGAAGATACTTTCACACCTTCGCCCGATGCCTTAAATTTGAACCGCGCCATTTCCTGGTCAATGTAGTCTTTTGCAACATTGCCCGTCGGAGACGCCGGGTCAACCGAGATCGTCAGTGCGCCCGTATTGACCGTGGTTGCGCCACCCGCCTGGACAATGGAGAACGAATCCGCCTGGTTCGGCTTCAGATACACGGCATAGTTGTCATCCATCGCGGTAATATCCGCAGAACGCTGGATGGAGAACCGGAAGGTCCGGTTCGTACCACCGATAACATCCGCAACCAAACTCAAGTTCTTGGTCTGGCCTGCGACGATCTGGAACGGACTCGCCGACATGTCAAAGGTTACTGTACCGTCCACACCGAGTGATGCTGCGGTTGCACCCAACTGGGTTCCCGCATCCATCAGCTTGATGTTAGTCAGGTCGGTCGTTGCAATGGAACCAACATTGGTCACCCTGACGCGATGGAGATTTACTTTCTGATCGGTTGCCTGGACACTAAACCGCCACACTTCGTAGCCGGTCTGGCCAGGGTCAACCGTTGCCGCCGCTGCCGGCGACACGTTCGCAATCGTCACCTTTCCAAGGTCACCAACCGCTGCCGTTGTCACAAAATTACCCATGACCGGGAACGAACCGGCTACCGCTGCGGAACCCGCAACGACATCGGATGCCGCGTTGATGGACAACGCGATCGTTTTGCCGGCTGACGTACCGTTGGTCACGTCGATCTTGACCGTAATGGCTTTGGATGAGCCGCGGGAAACTGTGAAGAGACCCGCTGCGCTCGTGAAGGTGATGTAGTTTCCAGAAACGTTGGTCATCTCGGCAACACGCACCGCGCCGTCATAGAGATACGCATTCGCAAGATCGGCATCAGCCGAAATTCCGTTGCGCTTCACTTTGACCGTGGTCACCATAACATCACCGTCGCTCCCTGCCATGAAGTTCGCCTTCAAGAGAGAGGCCTGTGCCTGCGCACCGTCACCCGACGTTGAGTCAGCGACAATGGAGCCGGCTGCCGGCGTGTCAGATGCCAACGAAACTGTCAAACCGCTTCCGGTCGGAGTCGGGGTTGGCGCCGGAGTTCCGCTGGTAATCATGGAACCTGACGCATAGTAGTCCCGCTCCTTCTCGTTCACAATGAAGATCTGGCTCCAGCTGTAGCCCTGGGAAGCGAATGCCGCTTCGTTTTCTATCCAGTGCTTCACCGCCGAAGAACCCATTTCCTCCAAACTGTATACTTTCGGATCAACATCCGCGCGGTACAGGTCGGACGTCTGATATGCATCGATCGTCGCCTGATTCACGCTCTTGATGTTCGACCAGCTCAAGTGGCCGTACATATTGAACACTGCAGGATTGAAGATGTGTCTCTTCCATCCCGTATACGCCCCATGCGGTTCAGGCTTCACAATGTAAACCTTGATGCCGTCGGGACCTCGCACCAGGTCGCCGTCCATGAGTGATGCAACCTGCGCATTTGCGGCAACCGCAAACAGCAGTGCAAACCCGGACAACGAAACTGTCGTTGTGAACGCAAGCGCTACGGAAAGAA
>JBBTXL010000007.1:10433-14981 GCA_038062295.1 Patescibacteria group bacterium | reverse complement strand
TGATGGTTTTTGCGGCAATCGCATTTGTCGTAAAAAATTATCACCTCCCCTCGTGCGGAGGGCGGGTTAGGAACGACGGGCACCGCTTGGAGTGTACGCGGTGCGGGGCCCGTTCGTCGGCACTTTAGTTTTTGGGAGAGTGTCACAAAATATGACACTCTCCCTCCCTTTCAGAGACCATTTGAGACAAAGATAGAGTGGTTTCTGAAAGGGAGTCCCCATGCATGGGCGACGGAATCGGATTTTCAAGATAGTCAGTATGCTTCCTCACTTGTTGTGCTTTCTTGAAAGTATGGCAGGTACGCATACCGTCTGGAAGTCTGTATTATCTCCGTCGCCCTTGTGCGGGGATTCAAAAGCACTTGGTAGCAACATTCTCATATTCTTGAGAACGTGAGAATGTCGTGTAGAATAATAAAACCTCTGATGTATATCAGAGGTTTTATTATTTGAATTTATAGGGAGGTATCTTTGACTGTTTGAGGATTGCCAGGAGCGTTCCGATGGGAATAGGTCTTGATTTTCCATGCAGCGGTACCGGTACCGTAATGCCAGATTCCCTGTGCTTCCATATCATATGACTGCCTTTTTGGCGCGCAAGCACAAAACCATTTTCGGCAAGAACGCGCGTGAGCGCTTTTGCATTCAATGGTTTCATGTGTGCTTATCGTACCGCAACGGGGACGCGCACCTCATGAACAATGGGACGATGTGTTTTCAGAGGGAACTTCGTTCTTTGTTCTGCAAGTTCTTCAAGCCACAATTCCAAAACCTCCCGCGCTTTTTCCTGCGCGTCTTCAAAGTTTTTTCCGAACGTGACGCAACCGGGAAAATCGGGGAACGAAACATTATACCCATCTTTTCCTGCCGGATCAAACACCGCAAAATATGAAAGGATGCGAGTTTTCTTTTTTGCCATATACTAATGATACTCTAAAAACAGTTGAAAGACAAGCGAAATACGGGTAAGGTTAAATCATGCGTGTAAATGGAAAAAAAGTATATATTGCGATGTCGGGGGGTGTTGATAGCTCGGTTGCGGCTGCGTTGCTCAAAAAAGAAGGGTACGATGTGACGGGCGTGTTCATGAAAAACTGGTCGGACGAGACGTTTCTCAAAGACACAACGATGTGCCCGTGGGTGACGGACCAGGAGGACGCGCGCAAAGCCGCGGCTATTTTTGATATTCCGTTCTATACGTTCGATTTTGAGAAAGAGTACCGTGCCAAGGTGGTGGAGTATATGATACAGGGGTACCGAAACGGCGTTACGCCAAACCCCGATATCATGTGCAACCGCGAAATAAAGTTCGGGCTGTTTTTTGAAAGAGCGCTGTCGCTTGGGGCGGACTACATCGCCACGGGACACTACGCGCGCATACGCGCGCAAGATAGGCGATATGAATTACTCATGGGCGTTGATGTAAGTAAAGATCAGTCGTATTTTTTATACCAACTTGGTCAACGAGAGCTGGCAAAAACACTTTTTCCAATAGGAGAATATGCCAAACAACAAGTACGCAAGATGGCGCGGGAGTTTGACTTGCCCAATGCGGAGAAAAAGGATAGCCAGGGAATCTGCTTTATCGGCGATCTGGATGTGCACGAGTTTTTAAAAAGCGTTATCCCGCCACAGCTCGGCAAGATCCTGACCTTTGAGGGCAGGGAAGTGGGCGAACATGAGGGAGTGGCATACTACACCATCGGTCAGCGACACGGCATCGGCTCGCCTGGTGGCGGGACGGTGTATTATGTGGCGGCAAAAGATGCGGAGAAAAATATTTTGTATGTTGCGGAAGGGGAAAACGACGAGCATCTCTACAAGAAAGAACTCACAGTGGTTGATTCGCATTGGATTTCCGGTGAAGCACCCGTTTTTCCACTCCACTGCATGGCGCGAATTCGCTACCGTCAGCCATTGCAGGAGTGTAAAGTTGCCGCAATAGATGGCGGTAAGCTTTCAGTGATATTCACCAATCCCCAGCGCGCGGTTACCTCCGGCCAGTCTATCGTGTTTTATGATAGCGATACGGTTTTGGGCGGCGGAGTCATTGCGGAAAGATAAAAAACCCCATCCCGAAATAGCATCGGCATGGGGTTTTTGTTATACCACCACTAAGGGGACGGTTGGTGCGGCCCAGTGTACGCGTTCGGCCATATCAAGAGAGACAATAATACATTGAGGCGGAGATTCAAAAGTGAGGTCTAAAGTGCCTATCACCCTCGTCTCTTTTAAATCCATGTAACCTTTGATAGTGGCGCCTTCTAAGTTAAGGTCTCCTTCGATGGTGAGACCAGCCAAAATCAAGTTACTCCTGATCATTGAGAAACTTAGATCCAGGCCGTTTTTAAAGCCGTCAAAAATTACTTTTCCGCGTATGTCTATTCCTTGGAGGGATGCTTTACATTCTAATTTCGCAAGATCATTTGCGTCTATGGTCATGTCGCCACTAAAGATAAGACCTTGGAAATTTTTTCTTCCCGCCAGAAGTTCCGAGAGTATCTCACTCTTGTTTATAAATCTTGGTTTTGACCACTTATTCTTGCGTTCGGATTCGCCCATTTTGTCTCCCTTTCTGTAGTAGGGTTGATATTCAGTTATTAAAAAGCGATTTAAAAGTAGTATACTTTAACGAACATGTCAACAAATTCGCGGAAGCTGTTCGCCCGAAGGCATATCCAGGATACGGGAGCCGCCAAGCGCGTTATGCGCGATGGCGGTTTTTTTGTGCGCGTGTGTTACTTCGCCGATAATAGCCGCCTTTTTGCCGAGAGGGTGTTTGCGGAGCGCGGCGAGTGCCGCTTTTGCATATGCAGGTGGAACGAACGCTATCATTTTCCCTTCGTTGGCGACGGCAAACGGGTCCAAGCCGAAAATCTCACACGCGGCTTCCACGGCCCCGTCAACCGGCACGGCTTCTTCGCGGATTTCGATGCCGATATTGGCGTCCTCGGCAATTTCCACCAGTGCGGTCATCAAGCCGCCGCGCGTGAGGTCGCGCATACAATGCGCGCCGAATTTCTGCGCAAGCGGGAGCGCAAGTGCGGTAAGCGGCGCCGTGTCGCTGGTGATCGTGCTATCCAGTTCCAGTCCTTCGCGCTGGGAAAGAATGGTGATGCCATGGTTGCCGACGGGGCCGCTTATTATTATTTTGTCTCCGACGCGGATATGCTGTACGCCGCATCGTATTTTTTTATCCACCATGCCGACGCCCGCCGTGGCAATGAACACGCCATCACCCTTTCCTTTATTCACCACTTTTGTGTCGCCGGTGACGAGTGCCACACCGGATGCTGTGCATGCGACGCGCATGGAAGCGACGATATCTCGAAGTCGGAGCATAGAAAACCCTTCTTCCAGGATGAATGCGGCGGAGATATAGAACGGTCGCGCGCCGCCCATCGCGAGATCATTGACGGTGCCGTTGACGGCAAGGTCGCCGATGTTGCCGCCGGGGAAAAAGAGGGGATTCACCACATACGAATCGGTGGTAAACGCAAGCTTGCTGTTGCCAAACGGCACGATGGCTTGGTCGTTTTTCGTATCGGCGCGTGTGTTTGCAAACCCTGGCGCAAAGATATTAGCGATGAGCTCGTGTGTCAGCTTTCCGCCGCCGCCATGCCCGATCTGGATAGTGTCGGTTGGCAGAATATCAACGGGGCAGGTGAAACTTGTTCTAATCTTCTTTTTTTTATTCATAGGTATCGTTCTGACACGGCTCCATAGTAAAATTTTGTCGCCTCCCTCTCCAGCATCCGCAAGGAATTGGCTCCTGCGGTATCTAACGAGCCCCGCCCTTTGTCCATTGGCAAAAGGTTAAAGTTCCTTGAAAGGATAGATACTTCGTCTGTGTGCAAAGGGCGGGGCGAGCAGACGAGCTCGCCCCGCCAAAGGCGGGGCATGGTGGTTTTTGATAGAATTTGTTCCTTCATCAAAAACATCGCCGTCAGCGAGGCAAGCGAGGGTTTCGCGGGAAAACCCGAGCGGATACCCGGGAGCCAATTCCTGCGGAATGCA
This sequence comes from Patescibacteria group bacterium, assembly GCA_038062295.1. GTDB lineage: Bacteria > Patescibacteriota > Minisyncoccia > GWC2-36-17 > WO2-46-25 > JBBTXL01. The sequence goes on along the minus strand of JBBTXL010000007.1, from coordinate 10,964 downwards.
AGCCGAAAGGATCCCACTGCCAGTCCGATACAAAATTTTACTATGGAGCCGTGTCATTGTTTCCGATGGTACGTATAATATGAGGCGCACGCGCCTTCTTGCGAGACCATCGGCGCGCCCAAGGGATGTTCAGGTGTGCATTCTTTACCGAACGCAGGGCATTGGTTCGGTTTTAAGCGTCCCTGCAGTACCAGGCCGCTTTTGCATAGCGGCGATTCTTTCGTTGGTTCGCCGCCAACCCCAACAAATTCAACTTCGGCGTCGTGTGCGCGGTATTTTTCCGATAGCTTCCAGCCGCTTTTTGGTATCTCGCCGATGCCGCGCCAGTTCATGGGAACTGTTTCAAATACTTCGCGCAGTACTTTTTTTGCATCCATATTCCCTGTGCGCGTGACAAGGCGCGTATATTGATTCTCCAAGTTCGCTTCGCCGCGCTCAAGCTGACCCACACACAGTAAAATCCCCTGAAAAATATCCACCGGCTCAAAGCCGGTCACGACGATGGGAATATGATAGGTTTCGGCGAGGGGC
>JBBTXL010000007.1:0-10423 GCA_038062295.1 Patescibacteria group bacterium | reverse complement strand
AAAAATTTTTAACAATCCCCCCGGGAAACGCAGAAAAATCCCCTTAAAAAAATCCCCCGGCCCAACGCCGGGCACGACGATGGGAATGCGGAATTGTTTCACCAACGGTTCATAGTCTTCATACCCCATGATGGTACACACATGCCCCGCCGCCAAAAACCCCTGCACACGGTTGCCTTCTGCGCCCATGATGGCGGCAATGGCGGGCGGCACGAGCACGGTGGAAACCAGCATGAAAAAATTGGTGATGTTTTGCGCATGTGCCTGGTACGCGGTCATCGCGTGCGGTGTGGCTGTGGTTTCAAACCCGACAGCAAAGAGCACCACTTTTTTGTCGGGATTTTGTTTTGCGAGTTTGAGCGCGTCCAGCGGCGAGAATATCATGCGCACGTCGGCACCCTCCGCTTTTGCGGAAAACAAACTTTCGCACGAGCCGGGTACGCGCAGCATGTCGCCGTAGGAGCATATGATAACATTGGGGAGATGCGCGATGGCGATCGCTTTGTCTATTTTTTCAAGCGGGGTCACGCATACGGGGCACCCGGGGCCGTGTACCAGGTTTATTTCCTTCGGCAGGAGGCGGTCCAGGCCGTATTTCAAAATGGTATGCGTCTGCCCGCCGCATACTTCCATGATGGTCCACGGCTTGGTGACGGTGTGTTTGATCTGCGCGAGCAGATGGTTGACCGCGCGAGGGTCGCGGAATTCCGAAACGTATTTCATGCGTTAGTGTGTGTGTGTCTGGCCGGCCGCGTGGGCAAGCTGGTGGACTTCTCCCGCCTCTTCTTCATTGAGAACATTGATGGCAAAGCCGACGTGTGCGACGATCCAGTCGCCCACTGCGGCGCGCGGCACGTACGCAAGGCAGGTTTCTTTCACCACGCCGCCAAAATCAACCTTGCCCATGCGCACGTTGTCTTTTTCGTACACTTCTTTAATTTTTCCGGGTACTGCGAGACACATAAGAGATTACAGCTTGGCCGACTGCGAGTCCGCCATCATTGGATGGAACCTGTTGGTGAAACAGCGGTACGAGTTTTCGTGCTTCCAGCTTACGCCACGCAAGGCCCAAAAGCAAGCTGTTCTGGAAGACGCCGCCCGAGAGTGCGACAATGCTTGTTTTTTGCCGCCGTGCGATGCGCGAAGCGGTTTGTGCGATGACTTCCGCCATCGTCAGATGGAATCGGTACGCGATTGTTTCTTTTTTTATCCCACGGCGCAGGTCGGCACGGATTGCCGCAATGATGGGATGAAAATCTATCTGCCAGGGCGTGTTTATGGTGTCTATCGCAAACGGATAGGTACGCGTTGATGTTCCCCTTGTTGCAAGCGATTCAAGTTCGATGGCGGCTTGCGCTTCATAGGTGGTACGCGTGCACACGCCAAGCAGTGCGGACACGGCGTCAAACAGGCGCCCTGCCGAAGAGCACAGCGGTGCGTTGATGTGCTTGCGTTTTGCCGCGACAACGCTCCGTTCAAGGTCGGATTTTGGCGCGATACCCATATCGTCCAATATGCCGGCGGCGATACGCCACGGTTCGCGGATAGCGACTTCTCCCCCGGGGAGCGTGAACGGACGGAGGTGGGCGATGCGTTCCACCCCTCCGTAGTCGCCGTAGAAAAATTCTCCGCCCCATACGGTACTATCCGTGCCGTACCCCGTCCCATCCCATACTACGCCGACGGCCTTGGTGTTACGCGGCATTTTGTTGTCCAGCAAACAACTTGCGAAGTGCGCGTGGTGGTGCTGGACGGCAACCTTCTGAATATTTTTTTGTTTGAGTGCCCAGCGGGTCGTAAAATAATCGGAGTGCATGTCGTGCGCGATGATGGCCGGTTTTGCGTCCAACAGCTTTTCAAACAGTTCAGCATTCTTTTCAAAAAATTCTGCGGTGTCGGCGTGTTCTAGTTCGCCGATGTGCTGGCTCATGACAGCATTGGTGCCTTGTGTCACTGCAAAAACGCTTTTCATCTGCCCCCCGGTTGCCAGAACCGACTTTTGAAAAGAAAATGGTGAGCGGACGGAAAGAGGTACAAAGCCGCGTGAGCGGCGCATAAAAATTTCCCGTTTGAGCACAGAGTGCCAGGAGAGCACGGAATCGTCACAGCGGTTGCTGATGGGGCGGTCGTGCACCAGAAAATAATCCGCGATGCCGGAGAGTTTTCGGAAACCATCATTCGTATCGCAGATGATCGGATCGCCGCTACGGTTGCCGCTTGTGGCGACGATGGGCATATTCAATTCTTGCATGAGGAGATGATGGAGCGGCGTATAGGGGAGCATGACGCCAATCTTGTTATTTTGTGGCGCAATGGTACCCGCAAGTATGCTGTTCTTCCGTTTTGAAACAATCACGATGGGTTTTTGCGATGACTGCAAAAGCCGCGCTTCATCAGACGATATACGCGCGAACTTTTTCGCGTGTGCGATGTCGCACGCCATCACAGCAAGCGGCTTGTGCGGGCGATGTTTTCGCACACGGAGCTTTGCAACTGTCTGTGCAGAATCGGCGCGGCATACGAGGTGAAAGCCGCCAACACCGAGTATCGCAATAATATGCCCTTTTCGTACCAGTGCAGCTGTTTTCACAACGGGGTCGCGCGCGGAAATTTTTGTGCCGTGCGCGCTTAGGAGGGTTAATTGTGGACCACATACAGGGCAGGCGTTCGGTTCGGCGTGGAAGCGACGGTTTGTGGGGTCTTTGTATTCTTTCGCGCACGCTTTACACATGCGAAAGCGCCGCATCGTGGTGCGCGCGCGGTCGTACGGTGCGCTCTCAACGATGGTAAAGCGCGGCCCGCAGTTGGTGCAGTTGATGAATGGATAGCGAAAGCGCCGGTCGTTTTTATCAAACAATTCGCGCGCGCAGTCTTTACATACATCAAGGTCGGGTGGAATTGCAAGCGTTGTGTTTGCGCCGCGTGCGCTTTCCATAATGCGAAAAACACGGTATTTCTTGGGCGGGAGCAACCGCGCTATGATGTTCTCTATGTGGGCGGACGGCGGGGGAGTTTGTAATGCTTGTCCAAACGCCCGTATTTCGCGTATTGGCCCTTCAATGTCTATTTCAACGCCCTGTGTTGTGTTGTATACCAAGCCGAATAACCCGTACTTCTGTGCGAGACGGTACACAAACGGCCGAAACCCGACCCCCTGCACGGTGCCGGTCACGCTGAAATGTTTTCTTACTATTGACATAATTCATATAGTATAATATAATGTGGGTTGTACCTTAATAAAAAAAGGGGGAAATGCCGTGAAAATAATTGAAAAATATGTTGTTACGTTATTAGCAACTATCGCATTTTCCGCTCTTTTGGCGGGAGCCGATGCGCTTGGGAGTATGTTTACTCGGTCATTTCCGAATGATTTTTTGCATTATTTCACTCCACTTGCATCTATTGCCGTGTCTTTATGCGCCATGATCGATCTGATCGATTGTGCAGCATACATAGTGAAGCAAACACGGGGCTACCAGAAATGGTAGCCCTTTTTTAATGCGTGGAGCAGGAGAGGCAGGGGTCGTAGGCGCGGATGAGGGCTTCTATAAGATTTCGCTTTTCTTCCTCCGAAGAATTTTTTGCGATAGTCTGCATGATGGCATTGGCATCGTCTTCTATATTGGTGAGGTTCTGTACGGTTGGCGTGATAATGTTGGAATGCGTCACGATGCCGTTCTCGTCAAACGATAGTTCGTAGTACAGCGTTCCGCGCGGCGCTTCCACGGCGCCAACACCGGTGCCGGCACGCACGGTGAATGGCGTGAGCGTATCATCCGTTCCGTTCTCCAGTAACGATGCAACTTCTTTTTCTATCACGGCGAGGAAATGATTTATTTCTATTGCCTGCGCAAGATTGTTGAGATACGGATTGGGTGCGGCGAATCGTTCATGAACGCGTTCATACATCGCACGAGCAGGAGACAGAAGGCGTTCCGGTACCAGTTTCATGCGCGCCAGCGCGCCCACCATGAACCCACGCCCATCGTGCTCGCCAAATTTCGCAGTTGAGTAGTCTTTTACGATCTCTTTGATGACGGCGGTATATTTATCAATAGGTTCATTAACGCCCTTGGTGGAAACGATACGGGAGGAGCCTTCATGGGGATATTCATGCGGGTCGTCGGAAAACGTCGCAAAATATTCGGTTTGGTGGGCAAGCGACGGAAATTCAATGCCTTCCGCGAGGTGGAACGAATGTTCCGCGTGCGGCCGCGTCGCTTGTGCCGCCTGCAACAATTCCCGCAGTTGGTCGTGCGATGGTGTCTTGTGAAAACCCCCGACGGTCGGCGTGATAGGGTGCACCGCGCGCCCGCCCACGACGCGCGCCACCGTGTCGGAAAATTCCCGTAGTGCGATGGCCGCTTTGAAATGCACCGGATGCTTACCCGCGATCTCAATGCCGCCGTCCGCCCCCAGATACTCCGGTAGCGCAAGGAAGTAGAGGTGGAGCACATGGCTCTGGATATTCTGCGCGGCAAGGAGGATGCGGCGCAGACTCCGCGCGGCGGGCGAAAGCGTGACCCCGAACGCGTTTTCCACCGCCGCGAGGCAGGAAAGATTGTGCGCGATGGGGCAGACGCCGCAAATGCGCGGGGTGATCCAGTAGGTTTCGTCGTAGCGCCGCCCGACGATCATGCCTTCGAACAGCCGCTCGCCTTCATGCACGCTTAGGCGGGCGGTGTTGTTCGCCATGTCCAGGTTCAGTTCCCCGTGCCCCTCTATTTTTGCGATGTAGTTTGGTAAGTTCATACAGCCATTTCTTCTTTTAACCTTTTTTCCTTCATTATTTTCCAATAGTCAGGATCATTGATTCTGTTGTTCAGAGGCGCTTTTTTTATCGCTGGTATTTTTATATTTTCTTTTTTGTCTTTTTTGATACTGTTTTTCCCAGTCTGTTGAAAGATAATTTCATAATCGTCAAACAATGATTTTTGATCAAGGCCCGCCTTTTGCTTGATAACCGGCAGATAGTTTTTGCTTATTTCGTAACCGATCGAGTTTCGTTTGAGTTCCCTCGCGACTTTTGTTGTTGTTCCGCTTCCTAAAAACGGGTCAAGGACAGTCTCACCGACAAAACTAAACATTCGTATCAGTCGTCTTGGGAGTTCCTCCGGAAATACCGCAATATGACCTTTGCCTTGTTTTTCTCCGGCGAAATTCCAGTGTCCCGTGAAAAATTTTCTCCATTCCTCATTTGACATTTTTGACTGTTCTTTGATTTCTTTGGGAACATCATTTGGCGCTTTGCCGAGCTTTTTAAACAAAAGGATAAATTCATAATCAATTTCAATCAAGCCATTTCTTGGATAAGGGAAAGATCCCATCACTGAAGCTCCGCCCGTCGTATTCATTGTTGTTTTTTTTTGCCAAATAATTGCTCCCATGTAGTCAAAGCCGATAGATTCACAACATCGGATAATCTCTTCCCGGATTGGGATGATCTTATAACGTCCATAGGTTACTGCGCGAGTAAATTGATCCCCGATGTTTACGCAAAGCCGGTAGCCAGGGTATAAAACTCTGTAGCACTCTTTCCATACTTTGTTTAAATCTTCAATATATTTTTCATAGGTATCATGAAAGCCGATTTGATTTTTACTCCCATAATCTTTTAATTGCCAGTAGGGAGGCGAAGTGACAATCAAGTGCACTGACTCGTTTTGGATCTCGGTCATTTTGCGGGAATCCCCGATAATAATTTTATGATTAGTTTTCATGTTCTTATTTCAAAATATCGTCGGCGTTTATTTCTAGTCCAGCCTTTGTTTTGTTGTAAAAAATTATTTTTCCGTCAATCTTTTCCCGCAGAGCGTCCTTTGTCTTGTACGTCAATGGTTTTATGGATATGGGGTATTGCCAATAAACCCGTCTATTCCCTTTGACTCTTCAGATGGCAGCGCAAGTCTATACCCAAGTTTTTTTGTTGAAGCAACTTTCTTCAGGATAGCCTCTTGGAAGCGTAAGCCAACGAATGTTTTTTCAAGGACTAAGTCCTCCACCCATTTTTGAATCATCGGTTTATCAACGGACATAATCGCTGTTTTTAAATTATCTACCATTTCAGCGATTTTCTCCGTGGCATTTTCAATCGCATCAGGATGTTTTTTAAGATACCATTGTTTCCATCCTTCGTAGGTTTTTTCCGGACATTCTTGAATAAGTTCGGATAACTGACCGACTACTCGAGGTCGTGTTCCTTGTGCGTTTTGGTTGGCGAGGTTCATCAGCTGTGTGGTGTATTTGGGAAAATCTTCTGTTTTCCCAATCAGTTCCCGGATAAGCTCGCCATTCTTGATTTTAATCATACGTTTTCAAAATACTTTTTATATTCTGGTGTCGCTTTGAGGAACGTACTGAACAAATTTGCCATTTCTTTTTTGGTCATTCGCGTTTCAAGCACTTTCATGAGCGCGGGAATGTTCGCTCCCTCGCGCAGGCCGAAACATCCAAAACAGGGAAGGCCGCCCGACACGCATACTGCTTTGCAGCCGCCCTGTGTGATGGGTCCCAGGCACGTTTTACCTTCTATAAGCCGACATGGATTTCCTTGTTCCTTGCAGTCATAGCACACCGAGTAGCCGCGGTACTGCGGTGTTTTGCCGCCCTTGATCTCATGTAAGATACGCGATAGTTCGTCGGCATCCACCGGACAGCCGTGAATGAAAAAATCAACTTTCACATATGCGGTGAGCGGTAGGGAATCTATGCCGCGCGGCTTATACCCCGTGCCATAAATGGCATCGTACATTTTTTGCCGTTCCGCTTTTGTGACGATAGCGGGAATACCTCCGAGCGCGGCGCAGGCGCCGACGGCAACAATAAGCTTGGAGCGCGAACGCAAGTCTTTGAGCTGGTCTATTTCGTCCTGCGTAATGGGCGACCCTTCAATGAACGCGGCATCCAGATTTTCATACCGTGCCATTTTCTGCCCGAGCCGCCAGTCCACGATGTCGACATCTTTCAAAAAATCAACGATTTTCTGCCCGAGCGATACCAGCACCACTTCACACCCTTCGCAGTCGGTGAAGTCAAAGATACCGATCTTCAGTTTTTTTATTGCCTTTTTCGGCATATGTTAGTCCCAGTTGTCCTTAATGTCGGCATACGCAAATATGGGGCCGTCCATGCAGACGTACTTTCGGCCGGTGGTGCAATGCTGGCATTTGCCGATGGCGCATCTCAGTCGCCGTTCGTCGGAAATGTAGATATTTTCGTCTGATACGCCCAACGGATGCACGGTCTTTTCCATCGCGTCCATCATGGGGCCGGGGCCGCAGGTAACGACAACGGTTTCGCGCGGGTCAACGTCAATGATCTTGCACAGAGCGGAAACAAACCCGATCTCGCCTTCCCAGCCGGATGAGGGTTTATCGATGGTAAGGCACATATCAATGCCATGCGTCTGCCAACGCGGATATTCTGCACGGAACAAAAGATCCTGCGGGGTTGCCGCGCCGTACAGCAGATGGGTTTCGGAGAATTTCGGGCGGTTCTTGATGATGTATTCCACCAGCGGCACGATTGGCGGAATACCCACGCCGCCTGCCGCCATGATAACGTGTTTCTTTGCCATCTTCTTTATAGGAAACCCGTTGCCGTAGGGTCCCCGCACCGTGAGCGTTTCACCCTTTTCTTTGCGGTGCAGTTCGTTGGTCAGGTTGCCGACGGCACGCACGCAGAGCTTTATCAGCGGCGAGTAGGGGGAACTTGCGACCCCGAACGGCGATTCGCCGTAGCCGATCTCGCCCGCCATCACGAATTGGCCAGGAGTGAAGTAGAGCCCCTGCGTATTCTTCTTGAACGGCTTTCGCAGTTTCAGCGTGAACAGCTTGACGCTTGGTGAAAGCGTTTCGATGTCCAGAATGGTTGCCGGTTGTGGTTTGTATGCGTTTTCCGTCATTTTTTTGTTTTTGCTCCTTCGCTCTTTTGGTATTCTTCCACGATCTTATCGAGCACATGTTCTACATTGATGCCCGCGGGACAAAACTTACTGCAACGGCCGCATCCCACGCACTGTGCTTTGCCGTACTCGTCGAGCCCACGCACGAATTTATGGAAGTACCAGTTGAAATAGCGATCTTTCAGTTCCGGCCGGAAGTTTTTACCGCCGGAAATCTCCGCGAACTTCGGGAGGGTGCACGCATCCCACTTCCGACAGCGGGAACATCCGCCGCCTGCCTGGGCATCGTTTGTTGTGTCTTCCACATCGGAGCAGGAACACAGCGGACATACATAGGTGCAGATGCCACAGCCGATGCAGACCTTCCCCAGTTCCTCCCAAATGGGACCGCCGCGGGAGTGTTCCACTGCTTTTTTTATGAGGTCTTGGTCGTATGCGGGCTTTGTGGATTCTTCGGCCATTTTTTTTGCGTGCGCCTGCGCAATGGTAACTTCCGCTTTCGTTGCCTTGAGCAGCTTGAGAGGTTTGATGAGCTGTGCTCCCTTTTGCGAGCCGACGATGACCAGATACGGCAGTCCGTCACCCTGCTTTTCGAGAAACAGATCAAACCCCGCGGGTTTGTGTGTTGCGGCAATACCCCAGCGTGCGGCAAAGTCGAACGGCTGAAGCGGAGCGCTAATGCCAACCAGTACGGCGCTTTTTCTTCGGCGTGCGTAATAAAAGTCCTGCACCGGCTTTTCCATGATCTCGTCCAGCTGCACGATGCCGTAGATGTCCACGAGATGCACACCGAACAGGAGTACCGGTTTTTTTTCGATGTCCGGCTCTTTTATTTTTCCGTTCTTTTGTGTCAGCATGACTTCTTCCTGGGGGAAAAATATCTTTTTAGGCGGCAGCATGGTCGTGTCGTACTCGAATGCCGCCTTTGTGAGGTCGTTTTTCGTGCGCATTCGCTCGAACGAAAAGAATTCTTTATCCGGCACCGGCGCCCATACGGAAAAGCGCGGCAGTGCGCGGGCCAACATATCAAGGATTTTCTCCCGGGATGCGGTGTAATACGCAAGCTTCATAATCAGCAGTGTACCATAGAGTCGGTCGGCGGGAAAACCAGCCCGCACGAATCCTTGACATTTTGTCAGACACATAGTACCGTCATTTTTATAAAACCTTTTTTGGGGTACAGGACTTTAACAATGCAGAGGGGGGTGAGTGAAATGATGCATGTCCGGATACGATTTGAGGATAAGCGAAAAGAGGAAGAGCTGAAATATTTTTGGAAGGATATGCATGAGCAGTATCTCCGCGCCATACGCTCCGGGTTTGCGGTAGAGTTCATGGATATTGCGCATACGGTCAGAATGATCTTTCATCACCACCAAATGGACGGTGTCCGTATCGCTGCGGTCATTGCCGTATGCAAGAACGAAACAACTGCGACGCTTTTTGTGGTGCCGCCAGAGAGCGAAAAGCTTTTCTTTCTCTCCGGACCTATCTACTTATCCCATGATTTTGCCGTCCAAGGGAAAAAACCCGAGGACGGTTGTATGTGGATGCTCCCGAAAGCCCGGGAGGCATCCTGGCAGTTTTACTTAGCCATGATGGGGGAGATGAAGAAGCAAACCGAAGCATTGGCGCATATGTTTCGGGAAAAAGATTACATGTCCGCGAGCGGCGAACTGGATGAAACCTTTGTCCGCTTTGACCCGCCGAAGGCCAAATGATAGGAGGTGTCTGTGAAAAAAAAAGTTTTGTTGGTGGATGATAATTACGATGACTTTGTGCACCTAATGGGGAATGACCAGTGGGAAGTGATCCCTACGCGGGCTGTGCATAGCACCGGGGCGGCGTTGTTCATGATCCGGACGCACCCAGAGGCGGATAAGATTCTTTTGGACGGGACGTTTATCAGTCCGATGGGGGTTCGAGATTATTGTTCTTCCGTTGTGGAAGAGCTCACGGAAGAAGAACGGATGAAAATCATTTGTTTTTCGGATGAGCCGGATAATTGGAAGCCGGTACTGTCCCAGTACGGGATGCGGCACTTTCCTGGGAAGGGCGGAGATTTCTACGCCTGTATCATGGATACGTGTTCCTGTGCATGACTTACAGAGGCGGATGTCACAAGATATCCGCCTCTTTTCATCCCGTTAGAGAACGCTGCGCTTATGCGCGACCTCAGTCGCTTGCAGTGACTTTTCTTTAACGGGATTCATTGAATTGGCCGGGGAAATAATATATTATGACACCATGACGACGAATGAAATCCGCAAAAAATTCCTTGATTTTTTTGCGAGCAAGGGGCATGTCATTATCCCCTCCGCATCGCTCATACCCGAGGATAAAACGGTGTTGTTTACCACGGCCGGTATGCAGCCGTTGGTGCCCTACCTCATGGGACAAAAACCGCACCCGCAGGGAGCACGGCTTGCAAACGCCCAAAAGTGCCTGCGCACGGATGATATTTTGGAAGTGGGAGACAACCGACTTCTCACGTTCTTTGAATTGCTGGGCAACTGGTCG
>JBBTXL010000006.1:0-10815 GCA_038062295.1 Patescibacteria group bacterium | reverse complement strand
AAAAACTTGTTACGCCAGACGCTGACCACAGCGGCCATGGCGGCTGCGCGATGGACAACCCCCACCACACATGCGAAAGAACAACCAGCACGAGCGGATACAGTATTCTATTAGGAATTATATACCATTTCAGGTCAAAAACGAAAATGACAACCAACGTCGCAGCAACAAAAAAAAGATAGGCAATTTCAACGCCGTGATACGCGCTTGGTACATGCTGCCACAAAAAAACGAATGAAATCCCTGTGGCAAGCTCAACCAGCGGATACTGCCATGCAATCGGCATGCCGCAGGCGCGGCACCGCCCGCGCTGAATAAAAAAACTCGCCAGCGGCACCAGCTCGTACCATGCCAAAACGTGCCCGCACCGCGGACAATGCGACCGTTCAAATACAATGCTCTCGCCGCTATGCAACCGATACATGACCGCATTCAAAAAACTGCCGATCATGAGGCCGAACAGAAAAACAAATATGATCTCCATCCCTGTATTCTATCGGTTCTCCCAAAAACAAACCAGACCCCTTTGCGGGGTCTGGTTTTGCGTGATAAACCTCACTGCACCGGGAACACTATGCCTCGGGACAATCTGCTGCAACCCACGGGGATGCAATAGTATTATCACTGCTGTCTACACAACCGCCGGAGTTGCAAATGAATGCATCGCCGCCGGCAGCATTTGTATTTTCTACCCTTGCTCCCATGCAAAAGTTCACAACATTTGCTACCGTATTGCCGTACGTGTATGTCTCATTTGCGCTGTCAATAGGAAGATTCGCGGTAAATGTGCTCAAGTTTGCAGAGCCGGCAGTACCGCATGCGGTGTTGAAGTCCGGCACCCCGATGCCATCATTTCCGGGTACTGCGGTTACGGTCCAACCCTGGATCGAACCTATCCCCGCGGCTGCCGCCGTGTCCACTTCAAGCGGCGCGCAGTCCCCGCCGATCTGCTCGGAAGCGTATAACGCGTACGCAGTGGTCATCGCCTGCATATTTGACTTTCGCGCGGCATCGCGCGCCTTGGAACGGGCGTTGTTGAGCGACACGATAACGACCGACGACAGAATGCCGATGATCGCGATCACCACTAACAACTCAATGAGGGTAAAACCTTTTTTAGTATCTGTAGTATTCATGATTCAATAACAAGCTTTATTGTATTAATGCTTATTCCATAAGCCCCAAGCTTGTACGGTTTATGGAATAGTAATACGCTCGACCTTTATGAAGAATAATATACTTTCGCAAGTACACTTCCATTATACGGGATAAACGGACATCATACAAGAAGATATCCACATCCACCCCTACTTCTCACACGATGACTGCCACGCCACTCGCTCACAGCCGCCCTGCGTACACTGAAAGCGCTTGGTGTTGTCCGTTTCCAAAACCGACGCTGTCTTCACGCAGTAGGTATGGGCTTGGTTGTCGGCGCGGTAATGATAGTCAAGACCGCTCGGCTTTCCCTGGGGAATAACGGAAAGATATATGGTGTTTTTGGCATTGATATCGGTCCCTTTCAGGCAGTACCGTACCCCGGCGCATGGATTTTTGATGTCCGACTCGGGATATATGCCTGTGTGATCTTTCGCGTATGCCACGACAGCATCGCTCACCGCACGGACATCCGCCTCCAGCGCGGCATCGCGCTCCTGTGATTTTTTACCTTTGTTGACAACCGGCATCGGCTGGAAGTCCTTTTGCAAGATGCTGTGCGGGGCAACGCTCCCCAGCGGCGGCCCCTCGGGCGCAAAGGAACTGTTGTACGCACGCCAACCCATGAATGCAAGCACGGCAAAAACCGCGGCGATAAGGACGATGAGAGCGGCGTTGAGTGACCTGCGTGTCATGGATTTCTATTAAAAGTTCGTAGCGATATTATACATCGGCATGAGGATAGCGACCAGGAGGATCGCGACGCCGACCCCCAGCGCCAGAATAAGGAACGGTTCGATCAGCGTGATGACGTTGTCAAGCACCACGGCGACCTCTTTTTGGTAGAACAGCGACGCTGATTTGAGCGTGCTGTCGAGCCGTCCCGACTCCTCTCCCACAAACACCATCTGGGTCACCATGATGGGAATTTCTTTTTTGGTGCGCAGCACCGAGCTGATGGTATTGCCCTTTTTTACCTGCTCCACGGTATCAAGTAAAATAGTACGGTACACGCTGTTACGCACCACGTCGGCCGTGATCTCAAGCGCCTGCACGATGGGCAGTCCTCCCTGGATCAGCACGCTCAACGAGTCGGCAAAGCGCGCCAAGTAATATTTTTGGAGCATTTTCCCGATAATGGGGATGTGCAATTGTGCGCGGTCCCACATAATTCTCCCCTGCGGTGTGCGCGCCCCGTACCACAAACCCGCAACGGCGAGCGCCAGCACGAGCAGGATAAGCCACCAATACGCGGCGAACGCATCCGACACGCCGATGACGATCGTTGTCAAAAACGGCATTTCCGCTCCTGTTTCTTTCAATATGGACGTGAGGTTGGGCACGACCCACACCATCATGACAAATACGACCGCGCCAAACCCAAAGATAATGAACGCGGGATACGTCATCGCTCCTTTTATTTTGTGTGTCACGTCGTACTCGCGCTCAAGCCCGTCGGCAAGATACGTGAACACCTCTTCCAGTTTTCCCGACGCCTCTCCGGAACGGACCATGCTCACATAAAAATCGGAAAAAATATTGCGGTGCGCGGCGAGCGCTCTTGAAAGCGGCGCGCCAGCATCAACGTCTTTTGCGGTATCGAGCAGGGCATCCTTGAAGCGCTGGTTCCCGGTTTGCTCCACCATCGTGCGGAGCGCCTCAATGAGGGGAACTTTCGCCTGAAACAGCGTGGAAATTTGCCGGGAAAAAATAACAACATCCTTTTTGGAAACGCCGCGCTTGAAAGAAATGCCCCGTGCCCACGCCGGCAGCGCCGCCGCGTCCTTCACCTCAAGAATGATAAAACCGCTCCGTTGCAGGGCGTCGATGGCGGCATCGCGGCCGGGCGCCTCCACCGTCCCACTCTCGATCGTGCCTAGTCGTGTCCTGGCTTGATAACGAAATTCCATGCCAATGTGATTAAAATTTACCAGCAGCCCAATGCGTAGTAAATTTTACCATCACATTGAGCACCCTGAGCGAAGTCGAAGGGTAAACCACATAAAATCTTTACCGCGACACGAGAATGCGTAATTCCGACGGATTGAGCGAGTGCATCACCGCGTCTTCGTACGAGATCTCCCCTTTTTTTACCAAGTGTGCGAGCGAACGATTCAACGATATCATCCCTTCTTCGGCGGATGTTTCGATCACCAGGTCGATCTGATGCGTCTTATTTTCACGGATAAGGTTCTTCACCGCCGCGTTCGCGAGCAACAGCTCGAATGCGCCGCTCCGACCGCCGCCAACCTTGGGGATAAGGCGACGCGACAGAACGCCAAGGAGGGTTCCCGAGAGCTGCGCACGGATCTGGCTTTGCTGCGACGGCGGGAACGAGTCGATGATGCGGTCAATGGTTTGCGACGCATTGTTGGTGTGCAGCGTGGAGAACACCAGGTGCCCGGTTTCTGCCGCCGTGATGGCCGCCGATATCGTTTCCGGATCACGCATTTCGCCCACCATAATGACATCAGGGTCCTGGCGCAGGACGGACCGAAGCGCAATGTGGAAGTTTTTCGTGTCCTGGCCGATCTCCCGCTGATCCACGATCGCCTTGTCGTTGGTGAACAGGTATTCAATGGGGTCTTCAATGGTCACGATATGGCACGGGCGGTGATGGTTCACCTCGTCGATCATGGCGGCAAGGGTCGTTGACTTTCCCTGCCCCGACGGCCCCACCACCAGGAAAAACCCCTGCGAAACCTTTGTGATCTCATGCAACAGAGCAGGGTGCGTGAGTTCGTCGAGCGTCCGAATGGACGTCGGAATCAGGCGAAGCGCGGCGGCAAAGTTTCCGCGCTGCACAAAAACATTCACGCGGAAGCGCGCCGCATCGCTGAAGTTATACGAAAGATCGATTTCCTTCTCTTCTAAAAACCGCGCGCGCTGTTCCTTGGAGAGGATCTCCCCGATGAATGCGCCCGCAAACTCCGAGTCCACCACCTCTTTTTCCTCGATCGGCGTCAGTGAACCGTCAACGCGCAGCGTCGGCCTGCGACCGACGGAAATATGAAGGTCGGAAGCGTCCCGGTCGATCACGATCTGCAGCAGCTCTTTGAGTTCGCGCGCGATATCCATACTCATGCCGCGAGAATTTCCTCGGTTTTTTTGACCAATTCGGAAGGTGTGAAATGGGCTTTCACGAGATATGCCTTGGCGCCCGTTTCCATGCCCCGCTCGACATCGCTTTCCTGGCCAAGATTGGTCAAAAGGATCACGGGAATGTCTTTGAATTTCTCTTCTTTTTTGATGACGGCGAGCACTTCAAGCCCGTCCATTTTCGGCATGACGATGTCCAGCAATACGACGTCCGGCCGCACGCCGCCCTGGAGCATCGCAAGCGCCTGCGCGCCGTCCTGCGCAACGTTCACGACATACCCGGACTCCGTAAATTTTGTCTGATACATGTCGGACAAAAAAACATCGTCCTCCACGATAAGCACAGTCTTCATATGTATATCATCATATCGTATTATGTCGTGGTTTGCAAAACCTCTTCCAGCGACACGTGCCCCCCAAGCACTTTCATGATGCCGTCCTGCTTCATTGTCACCATGCCCTGGCGCACGGCCTCGGCAATAATATTGGCTTCCGTCACCTTACCCTCAACGATCAGCTGTTTGAGCTCCGGCGTCATTTCCATCGCTTCAAAGATGACCAATCGCCCCTTGGTACCTTTGTGCATACACTTCCCGCAGCCCTCCGCCTGCCAGATCATGTAAGAATCCTTGGCGACCTCGCGGCGCAGGGATTCGGACATGGACGTCACCACTTCGTCGATAAGCTGACGCGCCCGGCCGGTCGCTTCCACTTCGTGTTTGCAATCGGGACACAACCGCCGCACCAAACGCTGCGCGGCAGCCAAAATAACCGCCGACGGCAGAAGGTACGGCTCTGCACCCATGTCTATCAACCGCGGGATAACACCCAAAGCGTTGTTGGTATGCAGCGTCGTCATGACAAGATGCCCGGTGAGCGCCGCGTGGATCGCCAACTGCGCGGTCTCGCGGTCGCGGATCTCCCCCACCATTACAATGTCAGGGTCCTGGCGCAAAATGCTCCGCAAACCAACCGCAAAGGTATACCCCAGTTCCGGCCGCACGGGCGACTGGTTCACTCCCTCAATGTTGTATTCCACCGGATCTTCCAAGCTCACCAGGTTCACCCCTTCCCGGTTGATGGAACCGAGCAGCGACTGCAACGTCGTTGACTTTCCGGAACCCGTCGGCCCGGTCATGAGCATCATGCCGTACGGCTTTTCAACCGCCCGCCTGATGACGGCAAGACCATGTCCGACAAAACCGAGGTCTTCCAGGGGCTTGACCCCGGCGAACGGGTCCAGCAAGCGCATCACGATCTTCTCGCCGCTGATCGTAGGGAACGAAGAAACGCGGAAGTCGATGATGTTGCCGCTGATGCGGGACCGAAAGCGGCCGTCCTGCGGGACACGGGATTCGTCGATCTTTAAATTCGTCAGGATTTTTATGCGAGAAACAATGGCGGCATGGATGCTTTTGGGCAGCATCAAGCTCGTATGGAGCACGCCGTCCACACGAAATCGCACGCGGGTGTTTTTGTCGAGCGGTTCAATGTGAATGTCGGACGCGCGCGCCTCGAACGCGTGCTTGAAAATGACGGCGACCACCCGGGCGATCGGCGCATCGGCCGTCAGCTCTTCAATGTTATATTTCTCGCCGATCACGGTATCGATGTCGGCAACATCTTCTTCCAGATGCTCCAACGCCTCTTTCAC
Source organism: Patescibacteria group bacterium (assembly GCA_038062295.1). Classification (GTDB taxonomy): domain Bacteria; phylum Patescibacteriota; class Minisyncoccia; order GWC2-36-17; family WO2-46-25; genus JBBTXL01. The sequence continues at coordinate 4,904 of JBBTXL010000006.1, read as the reverse complement.
CTCGCCGTGCAGACTGGAATACTGCTGATAGAGCAGTTCGAATTGCCGACTCGTGATGAGGAAGATCTTTGCGTTCAGGTTTTTGCTCGTCAGCACGAACTTGAGCGCGTCAAGCACCTTCACGTCCTGGGGATTCACCATGCCGACTTCAATGGTATCTTCGTCTATTTTTCCCAGCGGAATGAACTTGTAGATCTTTGCGGTTTCCTCCGGGATCTGGGTGAGCGCGTCGGGAGGAATAACATAGTCCTCCTCCAGTGCCTTTAACGGAACGCCGTAGAACTTCGCCTTGGCATCGAACACAATATCTTCCGGAAGCTTTGCCAAAAGGGAGTCTTCCTCGGTAATACGCTTGGTGCGCAGTTCGCGGCGAAACGAGTCGGCATCAGCCGAACTTATCTTCCCCCCTTCCTCTAAAATATCGATCAGTGTCTTTGGCATGGTTATTCCACAAAGGGATTGCGTTTCCCCGCAACGGCGGTATTGGGGACCCAGGTGTTCTTTTTCAGCCCCGCATAGAACGGGTCGGCGAGTTCACGCTCGATGTCGGTGATGTCCTGATCGATCTTTCGCACCGTTTCTTCCGAAACCTTTTTTCTGATGTCTTCGCTGCGAAGCGCCTGGCTTTCCGGGAAAGAAAAGAACGCCAGGTAGAGATACACGAACGCGGCAAGCGCAACGGCAGTTGCGGCTGCCATCATGATCATGCGTCGTGTTTTTGGATTGGTGGGTAAAAATCTCATGGGACTTACTGATAATATGCGTTGATGGAAATGGTGTATGAAAAAATATCGCTTGCGCCGCGCTCCTCAAGAACTTCTTCGGTGGTCGTTCCCGTCCGCTCTTGCGGGGCGTCCGCGGCAGTAAGCGAAAGTGTGATGACGTCCATAAGATGCTGGCTTGACTCAACTGCCTGCAAAAAACCTTTCATGCTTTCGTACGTTCCTCGTGCTCCTGCGGCGACGGTAACGGTTCGATATCCGACATTTCTTTGTTCGCCCGGTTCGCCTGCGGCGGAAGGATTCTTTGCTTCCTGAAAACTGATACTCTCAACGGAAATGCCGTTCGTTCTGGCAAGTCCTTCAAGTTCTATCAGTAACTCCGGAATGCTCGCGGCGCTCCACACCGGCAGCACAGAAAACATGCGTTCCACGCTTGCCTTGGTCGTTTCATAGCGATGCTCAACATCTTTGATGTTTTTGAGCACCGACCGCTGTTGCGCCACTTCATTGCTTCGTTCTACAACCTGACCCGCAAGCGACCGCTCTTTTTGATACGCGGGATACGTAAATACCGTTCCAACGATGACCGCGGCGACAAAAAGCAATCCTGCGATGACATAGCGCCTGTCCATTATGGTTTCACCGTAAGTTCAAGGTCAAATTCCACGGCGTGGTTCTCGCCGTAACGGATGCTCTTGAGGGCAAAACCGGAGACGGACTCGGTGTCGCGCACCCAGATGTCCACTTGCCGCGCAAGCATGACGGCGCTTTCGATGGAACCCGTGAGCTTCATGGTGGTGGTCTTTGCATCCGCGAGTGCCGACGTAAAATGCGCCGCGGGGTGCGTGGTGCGCTCCACCCGCGCGAACATTTTCGACGGATACCGGTGGTTTTCGCGCAGCGAAGCGAGCACCCGCGCCTTGTTGCTGAATGTCCGCAGCCCCTCGAGTGTTTTTGCCGCGTCGTTCGTGCGAAGCTCTTCCATTTCTCTCTGCTGCGCGGCGAGCTGCTCGGCTAAAATGCCGTTGTAAAAATAGAGTCCCGCGTACGCCCCCGCCGCGACAATGAATATGCTTAAACACACCGTCAGCGCCACACCCGGCACTCTGCTGACGTCCTCCATAACCTCATATTCGCGCTGCAATAAAGAAATATCGGGCATGTGAACACCTTACCGCTTCACCAGCTTCGTTGGCTGGTTAGGTAACATCAGTATAACAAATTCTTTTTCTGTAAGCGAACGAAGTTACCTCCGCATCGCCAACCCGACGGCAACCGCAAGCGACGGGCCACGCTCGGCAAGCACATGCGCAAGTTCGGGGGGATACCTGACATGCTCAAACGCATTTCCCACCGATACCTGGATATGCGGCAACTTCTCGGCAAACCGCTCTTTCATTCCCGGCATGTTCGCGCCGCCGCCTGCCAACAGCACGGCCGCGACCGAGCGGCCGGTTTTGTTGAAATAGGATGCCATAATGCGATCGGTCTCGTTGATGATATCATCCAAGATCGCCGTCAAGGACACCGCACCGGACAACTGCCCCGGCGTCAGGTTCAATCCGGTCATCTTTTTCTTCTTCTCTGCATCCAAAAAATCAACTTTCGCGAACTCCGCGTATGCTTTGGTGATATCCACGCCCGAAAATTCAAAGTTGTGCGAAATACGCACGAACCCGTTGTCCACGATGCAAATGTCGGTGGAACGCGCCCCAATATCAACAATGACCGTAACGACGCGGGGATCCGGAAGCAGCGCGCGCGCCAACGGGAACGTCTCGATCTCGATCGCCGCAAGCGACAGACCAATCTGCTCCGCGATGCGGCGGTATTTCTGCGTGATCTCGTTGGGAACGGCGACCAAAAGCACTTCCACATGCTTTTTTTTGTGCGGCGACGCTTGCGGGGACACATTGCTCACGACCGCAACGGGCGAAGTCGCGGGCGGCGTAATGTCTTTCCGTCCTTCCCCAATGATCATAAAGTCAAGCGAAACTTCCGAAAGCGGGATGGGAACATATTGCCGCGCCTCGAACTGGATCGCTTTTTCCATTTCGTCTTTCGGCATCGCGGGCAGCTCAATAATGGTTGAGAAACTGGAAAAAACCGGCAATGACATAGCGGCGGTTTTTGCCGTGGCCTTTGACTGGGCAATGATGCGCGAAAGCAACTCCGCGATCTCACCGTCGGACATCTTGAGCGCATTTTGCTGATACGCTTCCATCGGGGCGCGCCCCTGAAGGAACGAGATCTCGCCGTAGTTTTCGAGCTTCCACGTGTCACCCGCGCGTGCAAGCTGCACGATCTTGAGCGCCGATGTCCCAATATCAATGCCGAGCGCGCTTTTTGGTTTGAAGAAAGAAAAAAGATTCATGGGATTCGTCAGCTTCGTCAGCTTTCTTGTTTTTTCTAAAAGCTGATGAAGCTGTTCCTACGGTTTTATTTCCCTGAAGAACGGCCGGGGTTTTGCAACTTCAAAGATGTTCGCGCCGCCGACGGACAACTGCGCGGAGCATGAACAAGGATTGGTGGGGGTGCCGCCGCTCCCGCTGAACGGATAGCATTGGTCGGTCGCGTCCTCAACGGTCATGGCAACAGTAAAGTTTCCGGAGCCAATAAACTGGCGCGGATACCCGGCCGTATTGAACGAAGTGGGTACGCATGCGCCGACCGCCGTTCCGACGGGAGCGTAGTTTACGCAGGCGGACGCGTTGCTTGCCGTTGCCGGCGTTGCCGCGTTGGTTCCCCCCTGTCCGGCCTCATACACCGTCGGCGACGACGTAAAGGTAACCCAATCCCCGGCAAACACCGCGGGCGGATCCCATGCAACGGGAGGCAAAGAAAATTGCGGCCGCTGGTGCGGGTCGGTGGCAAACTGCGGCGGCTGTTGCGGCAGCGGGAACTGCGTCAAGGTGAGCAGGCCGACCTTGAGCGTATACTGCATCAACTGTTTGACCTGCACGGTGGCGCCGCCGCTGGTGCCGACAATGGGAATATTGTAGGTGCCGTCGATGGCATTCGCACCAATGGTGAAGTACAGCGGCGGGCTCTGGCAGGTTTGCCCGTTTTGCGGCGGAAGCGGCGTCACGCACCCAACCGCCTGCGCCGCAAACCACGCCTCATCGCCGCAGGAAGATATATTGTTCACGCACACCGTCACATCGGCGGGTAACCGGTAGTCGGCCGTATCGCCGATGGTGAATGCAATGGGACTTGCGGATGGCTGGTCCTCGGGTGACTCGTTGAGCGCGGTAATGGTAACGGGGCCGGCGCTCGCCCCCGGCTTTGTGCCGATGCGCTCACTGTCGGGCACGGAGCTCAAGGAAAACGACAGTGTTGTTCCGACAACCAGCGGCACGGTCGCCGACCGGATAACCGACCCCGACGGCCCGTTGTAAGTGCCGATAATGACAATAACATAGTTGTCCGGCTGAATAGTGCCAAGCGTGGTGATGTGCGCTTGATTGGTCATCGGTAACGTACTCATATCGTCGCGTATCATTGCGGCTCCAAAAGAAACGGTCAGGTCGGCGCTTGGCGGAGATACGGAGTAGGAGAGCGCAATGTCCTCCCATCCCTGCCCGCCCCCGATGTTGTTTGCGGTGATGATCGCATCAGAAAAATCTCCGGCATTGATGCTGGGCGGAACGGCAGGCGACGCAGAGAGGTTGAATGTGAACGAGTCTATAACGGCAAGGTTGTAGGTGATGGGCGGCTGGGGTTTGGTCTGCGAACCATAGGTACCGTAGACCTGCACAGGGAGTGTTGTGGATGTTGGGTCCATGGGGTCGGGATACAGCGCGGCTCCCGCAGGCGCAGTGAGCATGATCTGCTTCTGGCAGGAGTTGGTGGGCGGCGCGGGCGTGCAGGTTGGGTCTCCGCCCGCAAAACTGACGCTCACGCCGCTGGAACCGACGTCGGCGGCGAGTGTCACCGCGTGGGAAGCGCCGCTGGTGAGAACAATATTGGTGGATATGATGACGGGTGTGCCGCTCCCCCGCACCGCCGTCCCGGACGACGAACCGATGAGCGAAACGTCAAAGGTGAACCCTTGCGTCACCGTCAGCACATACGAAACGGAGTCCGACTGCACCGGATTCGTCCCGCCGATGCCGGTGATGGCAAGCGGGTAGTTCCCCTGTCCCGCGGTTTGCGGCGGCGTAATATACAACGTAGCAGTGC
>JBBTXL010000005.1:0-5785 GCA_038062295.1 Patescibacteria group bacterium | reverse complement strand
GGGTAAGATGCTCTACTACGGTATCTCGGAGGGGCTTATTCGGAGAGTTATCCATTCGCCCAAACGCACGGAAGAGGGGATCGCGCCCGGAACGGTAGCGGTGATGCAGCCGACCCACGGCAAAAAAAAGCAGGAAGTGTGGGTGATGTATGCGGTTGCCGGCACCAAGAAAAGGATCATCACGGCGTGGCGGTATCCCGGCGTGAGTCCCGTACGTTCCGCCATTCCCATTCCGGAAGGCGTACTCGCGGAACTTTTGGAAAGCGGCGAACTTTTGATAACGGAGTAGTTTTTATGCAAAAACTTTTTTTAGCAATGTTTGGCATCACGATTACCGCAGTACTCGTGTTTTTTATTTTTGAAGCGGGACAACCGCGCATGGAAACATTTCGCGGCGCATTCACCGCAGCGCCCGTCCCTGCGCCGGAAAAAATTCCGTCAGTGCACGTTGTTCCGGTAGACTACGCGGCTATTCTCAAAGCGTTTCGCGGTAAAGATATTGAGTTTGTACCGACGGAAGAAAAAATCATCGCGCTTACGATCGACGCGGGTGGTAATGCGGACGGCGTTGCGGCGCTCGCCGAAACCCTGACGCGCTTGCATGTTCCCGCGACATTTTTTCTTACGGGAAAGTTTATGGAGAAGTTTCCCGATGCGATCGCCGCTCTTGCGGGCGCACCGGGAGGGGAGTTTGCAAACCACTCGTATGCCCATCTTGATCTCACAAAGCTTACGGGAGAAGGGCAGCGTGAGGAAATAAAAAATATTGAAATGATCGCGCGGGAACGCGGCATTGTGCTCGCGCCGTTTTTTCGTTTCCCGTATGGCGCGCGCACTGCGGAAACCATTACGGCGACAAACGAGCTTGGGTACACCGCCGTGCGCTGGACGGTAGACTCGCTCGGGTGGCAGGGGATGCGTAACGGGCGCAGTGTGCAGTTTGTGGTTGACCGCGTAGCTTCCGGCGCGCGCACCGGCGCCATTGTGCTTATGCACGCGGGGTCTGCCGCCGACAAAAGCACGCTGGATGCCGATGCGCTGTCTGAAGTTATTGCACAATTGTCCGGGCAGGGATACCGATTCGTCACACTTTCCGAATTGTTTGATGCAAGCACCCATGGCACGGTATCCCCGTAGTGCGGTTCGCGTTCTCCGCGCAGGCGGCATGTGCGTCATACCGACCGATACGCTGTACGGTCTTGTGGCGCGCGCGTTTTCGAAACAGGCGGTTGCGCGCATATACGCTCTCAAAAAAAGAAGCAAAAAGAAACCGCTTATCATACTTATCTCCTCGGCGCGCGACCTCGCGCAGTTTGGTATACAGGCGGACACCCAAACTCACCGCGCGCTTTCAAAGCTCTGGCCGGGGAAGGTGAGTGTTATTGTGCCGTGCGCTCGCGCACAGTTTCAATATCTGCACCGCGGTACCGAAACGCTTGCGTTTCGTGTGCCAAAGTCAAAGCTATTGCGCACACTGTTGCATGCGACGGGGCCGCTCGTCGCCCCCAGCGCAAACCCGGAGGGAGAACCGCCGGCGCGGACAGTGCGCGAAGCACGGCGGTATTTTGGCGATGAGGTTGACTGCTATGTTTCCGGGGGAAGAAAAGCCGGTAAGCCATCCACGCTTGTTGTGCTCCGCGATGGCTGGGTAACGATACTCCGGAAGGGTATTGTGGAGAAATCTATTGTTCTTGCAATGGAGAAAGGATATAATAGGAAAAGATGAACTCTATAACCCGTATCGGATACGGCAAAGGTATTGTTCTTGCGGCGCTCGTGCTGGCGCCGGTGTTCGCGCTGGCCGCATGGGTGGATGCGCCAGCCGGTCCTCCCAACTACGGCCCAACACCGCCCTATACCCAGGCTGACTTCCAGCCCATGAATTTGGGAACAACCGACCAGGCAAAACTGGGTGATATTGGTGCAAACCGTTTTAACGACAGCGAGGATTCCGCATTTTTCATTGACCCAAAGGTTCCTGCCGTGTCAAGCTCCGGAAATCTGGCGGGCAGCCTGACGGTCGGCTCGTTATGTTTTGGTGGTGCATGTCGGTCAAGCTGGACGGGCGGCGGCGGAGGAAGTATCGGAGGGTGGACGCTTGCCGACCCCGATTTATACGCAGAAAGCACAAACTATAAAGTTGGTATCGGGACAACGGTACTCGGTGCCAAGCTTACCGTCAACAATCCACAAACGGCTGGAAAAATTGGTTCTTCGGGTGATGGTATCTATGCGTATGCCAACAACACCAATGCGGCAGTATCTGCCGAACAGGCAGATGCGTCCGGCTACGCCGTCTACGCATCCGGAAGAAGTTATTTCAACGGCATCACCCGCATCGGGGACACCCAATTTTGGGACAATGAGATAAATCGTTATGTTCCCAACAGCAACCTGTATCTTCAGTATCGCGACGCGAGCGATAATTCGAATAACGATGTCGGTAATACCATTATCAACCCATTCAGCGGCAACGTCGGCATCGGGACGGTGGGTCCGCGCGGCACGCTGGAACTTGCCGGAACTGCAACTGCTTACAACACAATATTTAACTACAAAGATGATAGTTCAGAAGACACGTATATTCGTGGAGGAAAAGCCACGAGTAGAGTACGGATTGGGGATAATAATACCGGCGATATCTTACTTGAAAGTGCCGGCCGTGTCGGCATTGGAACATCAGGTCCGGGAGCGAAGCTGCATGTTTCAGGCGGTGCCATACGAGTTCAATCCAGCACTTTCCCCCAGGTAGAATGGACTGACGGCACGAAAGGGTACAATGTATACTACAACCCGCCATCCAACGCGCTCACATTTCAACCGTGGGGCGTTGGCAATCTTGTTGTTGAGGGCGGCAATGTCGGTATTGGTGTTCCAAACCCCGGCTACAAATTGGATGTCGCGGGCGATGCAAATGCCACGCAACTATGTATTGGCGGCGATTGTCGCAATGCATGGCCAGGAGGAGGCGGCACCCCAACCCTCCAAGCCGTGACCGACCAAGTCGGCGGTAATATCACGACTAACACCATTTATGCCAATGGGTTTTACGACAGCGAGGATTCCGCATTTTTCATTGACCCAAAGGTTCCTGCCGTGTCAAGCTCCGGCCGTTTGGCGGGGAGTTTTGCGGTGGAAGGCGGTCTTGCAGTGTATGGCGATGTTGGCATTGGAACAGAGACGCCATCCGCAAGACTTGCCGTTACGGGCACGCTGACAACACCGCCCACCAACGCTGTTGTCGCCATAGCACTAGGAGGCCCCTTCTCCGATACAAATAATTGGGAGGGTCGCACGATGCGTCAGGTAATTTCCGGCGGTGTGCTCAATAATCCCGATGGTATCACGGAAGTGAGGGTCACGTTTCGTGCTTCTAGCACGCAGTGGCTTACCATTACCGATGCGTATATCGGTATGGGCTCACCAGTCGTTGATCTGTATGATTTTGCACAGCCGCCTACGCGGCTTACATTCCAAGGTGGCCTCAATTCATTCACATTCCCCCCTGGCTCGTTTCCCGTTTCAGATTGGGTATTCATACCGGCCTCCATCCCTGCAGGGTCGAGCATCGTCATTTCCGTCTATACCACGAACAGTCCCCCGCCGATAGGGACGTCAGGGTATAGCGGCATTAATTCGTTGGGTGGATGGCAAGGATTTTATAAACCCAATGTCAACGACGCTGCAACCGTAGACGCAACGAGCTATGTCTTTGATTCGTCAGTGATTGGTGTCTTTGAGATTACCGAACGTATCCCAGGGGGAGCAACACCAACGGAAGTTTTTACCGTGAGCGAGAACGGGGATGTCGGTATCAAGCAGAGTATTGTTTTAAATCCTCTTGCCGGCGACCCGGCAAGTCCGGTGAATGGCCAAATATGGATGAGGCAGTAATGTAGATACCATGAACAAGAAATTTGTCATCCCGGCGTTTCTTCTTTGTACCCTCCTTATCGCAGGAGTTTTGAGTTTTTATGCGGTGCAAAACTCTGCAAAAAAACCAACGGCAAGAAATCTGTTATCCAGTCAGATGGACGCACTTTCCGACCAGGAAAAATATACTTACCAAGAACAAATTGCCGCGCTCATCAAAACATCCGATTTTTCAAAATGTGATGCCATTGCCGACCCGCTGTACAAAACGGTGTGCGTCAACAATATTGCTTTAGGTTTGGCAAAAGGGAGCGGCGACATCAGTTTTTGCCAGAAGATAGACAACAAGCTCCTTCCCATTGAAGAGTGCGAGCGGCAGGTCATCCTTGAGCAGTCCATGGCGAGAGAAGACGCTACTATCTGCAAACAAACCAAAAACCAAAAACTCCAGGAGGATTGCGAGAATAGTTTTTATATGCAGCTTGCCGTCAAAAAAAATGATGTTTCCCTGTGCGACAAAACACGCGAAGACCAGCAGGAGTATTGCCAGAACAACTTTTACGTCGTGACAAAAGACTTTATGGGTAATTCCACATCATTTGACTGCAGTGTGCTTGAAGGAAAGGATGAAAAATCTGACTGCGAGAAGTTGAAGAGTTTTGATGGTAAAAAGGGGAATATACAATGTTTCAGCGAAATAAAATCATCCCTCTTTCTTTCGTACTGTCAGACATGGTACGAACGATGAGAGACACAAGAAGATATCATTCGTAGATAGCAAGATGGCGAAAAAAAAAGTTATTGTCATCAGCGCGGTTGCTTTCCTTGTTGTTGTGGCGGCCGGTTTTTTAGCTTTCAACTACCAGCAATCTCAAGTACTGCGCGGCGAACCAGGGAAAAAAGTTTCTTCTGTCGATGATATAACGATCACCGATGCTGATATCGCAGCAAAAATAAAACTTGAAAACGCTTACGGGAATTCCAACATTACACAAGAAGAGGCGTTGGTTGGTTTGCTCGATCAGTTCTTGGAACAGGCAGTGGCTAAAAAATTTCAGCTTACCGCCACCCAGCAGGAATTGATTGATTTAGACAACCATGCTGTTCAAAACAGCAAAGCACCGGACATTCTTCAACAGATCAAAACGAACATATCCGAAAGCGCGTACCAGCGTCTGTATTTAGCTCCGAAAATCACGAATAAAAAACTCCATCTCTTTTACAGCACCAACAAAGATTTTCATAAGGAGGCAAGGAATGCAATAGAAAAAGCCCGCGGCTTCGTGCAGTCCGGAGCATCTTTTGCATCAGCCGCCCAAGAAACGGGTGTAGTATACAGCACTTCCTCCGTGCCTTTGTTTTTCGGCGACCCGGGCATCCCCGACGCTTTCCAGCCGTATTTTTCTTCCACTTCTTCCGCTGACGCGCTCTTTCCCGAAGATCCGGTGCTTAAAATAGTAAAAACCCTGTCCGTCGGCGCCATATATCAAGATATTTTGGAAGACGACTACTCCTACTCGCTCATCCGCCTCATTTCACGTCAAAAACAAAAAGACATCTATGTCATAGAATCTCTTGTTTCTCCCAAACAGTCGTATGATCAGTGGTTCATGAAACAGGCGGGGACGGTGAAAATGAACATACAAGATGCTGCGTTGAAGCAATCCATTCAATCCAAATACCCCGGCGTTTGGTGGCTGGAAAGCATATAACATCATGGTAAGAAAACAAACACTATTTTTTATACCGACTCTCTTTCTTGGTATTTTTTTCTTTGTCGTTCCCTGCGGAGTTTTAGCCGCGAGCACCATTTATGTCATCGGTGGGCAAAACGCCGGCGATGGGATTTTAGACGTCAACGAAGCGTACGACCCGGCCTCCAACACCTGGTCAACCAAAGCATCCATGCCGA
>JBBTXL010000004.1:0-18038 GCA_038062295.1 Patescibacteria group bacterium | reverse complement strand
CCAGGGGGCATACACAACGGCACTCGAGAAGGAGTTTCGGGGAACAAAAACGAGTATTTTTTCCTTCGAACCATCCCCCACATCATTCGCGCTACTCAGGGCACAGGCCGGAGCCAAAGAAAATATCTCCCTTCATAACATTGCACTTGGAGAACACCATGGCACACAAACACTCTACGCAGATACCCCTGGATCGAGCCTTGCCAGTCTTACCCGGAGACGCCTTGACCATTTTCATCTCACTATGGATGCCACGGAAACAGTTACCGTGAAAACACTGGACGCATTTTGCGAGGAACACAAAATACCGCGCATACACTTCTTGAAAATGGACGTCGAGGGACAGGAACTTTCGGTGCTCCGGGGAGGGGGGGAAATGATCGCATCCGGCGCGATCGATTTTATCCAATTCGAGTTTGGGGGCTGCAACATAGATTCGCGGACGTACTTCCAGGATTTTTACTATCTGCTCGCCCCACAGTATAACCTATACCGCATTGTGAAAGATGGTTTATTTCCCCTCCACCGCTACCAGGAAACCTATGAAGTATTTGTTACGACAAACTTCCTGGCGAAGAGAAAAAATCTGCCCGGCAACCATGCGATATAACTTTTACACCATTTTCGACAAAGGATTTTTGGCAAAAGGGTTGGTACTCTACGACTCGGTCGTGCGGCACTGCCCCGGTCCGTTCCGCTATTTCATTCTCTGCCTGGACGATCTCACCCATGACATCCTACGCGACATGAAGCTACCGTCTGTCACGCTACTTACGCTCAATGACATTGAGGACGATGAACTGCGGGAAGCAAAAAAAACGCGTACCGTGGAGGAATATTCTTGGACACTCAAACCGTCCGTGGCAGCCTATATATTTCAGCATTACCCGGACACCGAAACGGTGATGTACCTGGACGGTGACCTCTACTTTTATTCTTCGCTTGAACCTATCTATAAGGAATTCGAGGGATATTCCGTCCTCCTGTTCCCCCACCGCATGCCCGAAGGGAAACGGGAGAAAGAAGAAGAGGTTGGGAAATACAATGCCGGGATGATCATGTTCCGCAACGACGCAAAAGCGAAAACATGCCTCGCATGGTGGCGCAGGGAATGCAACGCGTGGTGCTACCGGGAAGCCGCGCCCGGAAAATTGGGTGACCAGAAATATCTTGACTTTTTTGAAGGGCAATTCGAAGGCATTCATGTATTGCAACACGAGGGCGTGGACATCGCCCCGTGGAATATTAAAAACTACCGCAGCAACGTGAAAAGAACGGATGCCGGGATATTCCTGGATGGCCACAAGCTTATCAATTTCCACTTTTCAAGTCTCTCGCTGTATTATCCGTATTCGGCACTACTGCCCAACGGCCCGGAAAACAGTTACGGATACACGCGGCCGTCACTGGAAAAAAAACTGATCTATGACGAATACGTTCGTAAAGTATATGACGCCGTGGAGCGTATCCGGACCGCCTACCCGGGATTTTCCGCGGGAATGCTTCCGCGCCCCCCATGGCACCAACAGATCATGGAAATGGCTATGCCGCTTGCGCGCGGCGCCGCGCGAAAAGTGCTTGGCCCTACGCTTCGTTCCCGGATAAAAAAATACGCTATGCAACAACAAACGCAGCAACATGCAAAAAGAATTCTTGTGACCGGCGGACTTGGTTTCATCGGCAGCAATTTCGTCCAGCTGGCGCTGGACCGCGGATATCACGTCATCAACATTGATAAAAAGACATATGCGGCACGCACCGACCTGCACTTTGACGAGAACCAAAACTACGAATTCATCCACCAGGACATCTGCGATCTGCGAGAGCTCCCCGGCAGTATCAGCCATGTGGTAAACTTCGCCGCGGAGTCGCACGTGGATAACTCGTTGGAATCAAACGGCAATTTCGTGCGCAGTAACGTGCATGGCGTATACAACCTTCTTGAATTACTGAAACAACATGACCCCGCTACCCGCCCTGTTCTCATTCAGATATCCACGGACGAAGTATACGGCGACCGCATGGAGGGTTCTTCCATAGAGACAGACAGATTAAAACCCTCAAACCCCTACTCCGCCACGAAAGCGGCCGCCGACCAGCTCGTGTTCGGCTGGGGTAGGAGCTATGGCATCAAGTACCGTATATGCCGTTCCAGCAACAACTACGGGTACGGACAATACGCGGAAAAGCTCATCCCCAGAACCATTAAGTCCGCCTACAAAGGCATTAAAATGACCGTGCAGGGGGACGGCTCGTACCAGCGGGAATGGACGCAGGTCGAGGACAACTGCCGGGGCATCTTGCTCGTCATGGAGCAGGGACATGACGGCGAGATATACAACATATCAACGGGAGAAGTGCGCAGCAACCTCTGGGTAGTGCAAACGATTCTGCGGGCGGTTGGCAAGCCGGATGGCTTTTTCGTGTTCGTCGCAAACCGCCCGGGGCAGGACCTGCGCTACTCCGTAGATTCTCACAAGATACGGCAACTCGGGTGGCAACCGCAGTACACGCTCGCAACGTACCTGCCGATATACCTGAAACGATGTGACGAGGGAAGACTGCTGCTTGAGTCAAAAAAACCCTTATTGAAAAGGATTGCGAGAAAATTGAAACCATGACCGTGCCCATAAAAAAGATAGTCATCCTTGACCACAACCGGGGACGGCTCGCCAACCAGCTCTGGAACTTTATGAGCATCTACGCGTATTGCCTGGAAAAAGGATATCGGTGCGAGAATTATTCGTTTTTTGATCATGCGGACTTTTTCAACGTCCCCCTCCCCAAAAATCCGTTCGTACGATGGTTTTTCTTTGGACCGTTCCGTAATAAAAAATGGTTCCGGCGGCTTCGGATCTATGATAGATATCTCATCCTGATGAAGCGGCTGTATGCGCGCTCCATCACCGTCACCGACGAGGAACACCCCCTGCGGCTCCCGCCCACGCCGGCACTCGACCAAGACCAACAAGAGCGTCTTGCGTCCCTGGAACACAACCCTTCAAAAACGATCTACACCGTCGGTTGGATGTTCCGCGATCCGGTCGGGCTCCATAAATACCGGGAAGCGATCATCTGGTATTTTATGCCCAAACGCTCTGTCACGGAAAAAATAGAGTCGTTCATCGCGCCAGTGCGCGCGCAGTATCCGCACGTCGTGGGCGTGCATATTCGCCAGACGGACTACGAGAAAAAATTCGGCGGTGGACAGTATTTTTTCACACAGAGCGAAGTGCGGAAGATCCTGGACGATTACCTGAGATTTTTCGGCAAGAATATCGCCGACACGGTGTTTGTTATCTGCTCGGACGGTCCTCTTGATGCCGCGGCGTTTGCGGGATTGAACATCACAATGCCCCATGGCACGGCGGTGGAGGACCTGTTCACGCTTGCGCGCACCGATGTCATTATCGGTTCCAATAGCACGTACGGGCCGTTCGCGTCCTATTATGGCAATATCCCGTTCATGGTCTTTGACCGCACCAATATGGAATGGGAGTACTATCGCGACAAAACTGGGTATTTTGAGAACAAAAAAAGTACACTGGTTTTTTACTGACTATGTGCGGCATTTGCGGAATAATAAAAAAGGAAGAGGTAACGGACACTGATACACGGCGGGTGGCCGCCATGAATGAGGCGCTCGTGCATCGCGGCCCCAACAGCGCGAGTTTTTTTGCGGCGCCGTACGTTTCGCTTGCTATGCGGCGCTTGAGCATTATTGATATTGCCGGCGGACAGCAGCCGCTGTTCAACGAAGATAAGACCGTCGCACTCATCATCAACGGCGAGATCTACAACTTTATGGAGTTGCGGCAGGAACTTGAAGCGCGGGGATGCCGTTTTCGCACCCGTAGCGACTGCGAAACGGTGGTACACGCTTATCAAGAATACGGGGATGCATTTGTGAACAAACTGCGCGGCATGTTCGCTTTTTGCCTCTACGACGCGAACAAGAATATGGTAATCCTGGGGCGTGACCGCTTGGGAGAGAAACCGCTCTACCTGTACGAAACCGATACTGCTATCATGTTTTCTTCTGAAATGAAATCGCTCCTCACGGCACTCCCTAAAGAAGCAAAAGTTGTCAACGACGACGCCCTCTACGCCTATTTTTTCTACCAATATATACCCGAGCCGCTCACGGTATTCCGCGGCGTTCGGAAACTGCCGCCGGCAACCCTGCTCACCATTAACCTCACCGATCTTTCATGCACCGAACGACCGTATTGGTCCCTGCGCGACATACCGCCCAGCGCGGCAGAACCGGTGCATGCAGTGCAAAACGCGCTTGAAGAAATAGGTACGATCGTCATCCGCTCGGATGTGCCGGTCGGCGTGTCGCTCTCGGGCGGCATCGACTCAAGTGTCATTGCAATACTTGCTGCGCGACACGCGCCGAAACAACTGCATGCATTTTCCGTTGGATACCCCGGGTATCCGGAAAACGACGAGCGGCGGCATGCCCAAGCGCTTGCCGAAAAACTCAACATGCAGTTCCATGATATTGAAGTGACGCACGATGAGTTCCTCAACGACTTTGACCGCGTAGTATGCGATATGGACGACCCCATTGCAGACATTGCCGCTTACGGCTACTGGCGCGTTGCACGCGCAGCGCGTGCAGCCGGCGTGCCTGTTCTTTTGGCTGGCTTTGGCGGCGATGAGCTGTTTTGGGGTTACCCCTGGGCGGTGCAGGCAGTACGCCACAACACACTGAAGAAAAGTTTGTTGGGAAAGATCATGCTGTGGGGAAGTCTCCTTGCCGAGAACAAACGGTATACACTTTACCATCCGATCCGCGCGCTTGCGTATGCAGCACAAAAGTCTTTCGGCGCCGGATTCCTGTGGTATGACCGCACGCCGGGATTTCGCTTTACCGAGGCACACCAACAAACAATGTTCACCGGGCAATTTCTTAACGGCATTGATCGACAACTGCCCTACCGGTTCTTTGTGCACAACACGTTCGCCCGACCGGATGTTGACGCAACCGCGCTACTTGATGAAATATGGATGCTTTCCAACTGCATTCCCTTGGGCGACCGCCTCACTATGGCGCATTCCGTGGAGATGCGTTTGCCGTTGCTTGACTACCGGCTCACAGAAACGGTACTTGCCGCACGAGCATCCGGCGCTACTGACCGCTTTCTGGCTCCCAAGCAGTGGCTCACGGATGCAGTGCGGAACATCTTGCCGCCGGAGATCATCCAGCGAAAAAAACGCGGGTTCACGCCCCCCACAGGCACATGGATCGCACACGTCGTCGAAAAGAACCGCGAACGGATCCTCGATGGATACCTGGTTCGCAACAACATTCTCAACAAAGCGTTTCTTGAACAGATGCTGGGAAACATCAAAGTGCATCGGGACTTTTTATATAAAACGGTCGTCCTGGAAACCTGGCTGGCGCATTACCTATGAGTCCCGTTAGAGAAACCCTTATGTGGTACACATACCTTATACAGAGTAATAAGGATAAACACTGGTACACGGGTTGCACCGATGATCTACGGAAGCGTTTGAAACAGCATAACGATGGTTTGGTGCCATCCACTAAAGGTCGCGGCACTTTCCGTATAATTTACTACGAAGCGTGTCACAACAAGAACGATGCGTTTATCCGTGAACGATACCTGAAAACCGGCATGGGAAAACGATTCTTAAAGAATCGTCTCAAACGCTTCCTTTCTCTAACGGGATGAGAATTTTCATTTTCACCGCCTATTACCCTGCGTTTTTGAACGACTTTTACGCCAAACATCCCGAAGCGGCGCATCTGCCGTACCGCGACCACCACGCGCTGTTGATGCGCGCGCAGTTCGGCACCGCGGATTTTTATTCAAAAAACCTTGCCTTACTCGGACACATAGCGGAAGAATTCATCGTCAATAACGAGTTGCTGCAAAAACAATGGGCGGCCGAACACCACATTTCCTATGCCAAAGGACATTTCCGGAACATCCCAAAACTCAACGCTCTGTTTCCATCCAGGTGGATGGAAACAGTCGTGGAAGCCCAGATCGCGGACTTTCAACCTGATGTTATCTACTCGCATAATTTGAGGGTCCTCTCCGTTGGCTGTTTAGGAAGAATAAAACGCATGGCAAAGCTTTTGGTCGGGCAGATCGCCGCCCCGCTTCCCGACGAACAATACTTCAGGCACTACGATCTCATCGTCAGTTCGTTTCCTCATTTTGTAAAAAAGTTTCGCGACATGGGAATCAACAGCGAATACCTGAACCTTGGCTTTGAGCCAGGCATCCTTCCAACGCTTGAAAAAACCCCCACACAGTACGATACTGTCTTTGTCGGCAGTTTTGGCAGCAAACATACCGCTGGCACGGAGTTGTTCGAATATGTTGCGCAGCACGCCGCAGTTGACCTATGGGGACCCGGAACGGAACAGCTTCCGAAACACTCGGCCATCAGGCGCAACCACCATGGCGAGGTATGGGGACATGATATGTATACCATTCTACATAACGCAAAAATCGCGCTCAATCGCCACATTGATGTTGCAGAAGACTATGCCAACAACATGCGCCTGTATGAAGCGACCGGCGTGGGCGCACTGCTTTTGACCGACGCAAAAAAGAACCTTCCGGAATTTTTTACAGTCGGAAAAGAAGTGGTAGCGTACGCATCAAAAGAAGAACTGGTCGACAAGATACACTACTATCTCGCGCACGAACAGGAACGGGCGGCCATTGCAAAAGCCGGCCAGCAGCGCACACTGCAAGATCATACGTACCAAAAAAGGATGGAAGAACTGTCTGTGCTATTGACCACCTATGTCAGATAAATCGCTCGCAAACAAAAAAGTGCTGGTGCTTGGCGGGAGCGGTTTTCTCGGCGCGCACCTCGTGAAAGAACTTGCCACGCACAAAGCGGCGGTTACTGTGCTGTGCCGGAACCCGAATGATATAAAAAAAATACCGGCTTTTCATGACACGCACCTCGTACAGGGAGACATCACGGTCCCTGAAAATGTCGCGGAGCATGTCTCCGGGAAAGACATCATTGTTAATTTGGCAACCGTCGTTTACAACACCGGTGTCTTTGAACCGTATACGGACCTTAACGTGAACTGTAAGGGACAAATCAACGTGCTTGAAGCGCGCAAAAACTTCAATCCGGATGCGCAGTATATCTACATCGGCAGCAGCATGCAGTTCGGGAGGGTGCCCGAGCACGACCTGCCCATCGCGGAAGATTACTGCCAACACCCCATCTCCCTGTACGGAACACATAAGGCGGCTGCGGAAAGCTACGGCACCATATACCGTCGCGCCCATAGCTTGCCGTCGGTTGTGGTGCGACTCCCCCCGCTGTACGGCCCCAGTCTGACCGGCAAAGAAACCAGAAGTATCATTGAGAAATTTATAAAAAAAGCGTTACGCAAAGAACCGTTCAACGTCAACGGATTCGGCAAGGACTTGAAAGACTTTTTATATGCGGACGACGTCGTGGATGTGATCGTGCGCGTCATGCGCTCATCCGTCCGTGACGGAGCATATCACGCCGGCTCGGGTACGGGCATTCAATTCTCCGATGTCGCCCGCATGATCGTGGAGGAATGCGCCAGCGGGCGTTTTAACCTTGTTCCGTTCCCGAAAGAATTGGAGCCGTTTGAGGTTGGCAGTTTTTACTTTGATATAACCAAAGCGCAACGGGAGTTGGGGTGGGAACCGAAGATTGACATCCGGGAAGGGATACAAAGAATGGTCGCGTTCCACCGAAAGGAGATGCACATGTGATTGTATGCAAGGCGTGCGGCAACCAGATGCAACCCTGTTGTTCGCGACTCTTCGACGACCGCTATGGTTACCCGGGTTATTTTGATATACAGGTATGCCAACATTGCGGCTTATACCAAACGGCACCGCCCCTGCGCGAAAATGAGATTGCGGACCTGTATACCCGCTACTATCCGCGCCAAGACATGAATGCGGGAAACATAAAGCGCAATGTTGTGCCGGAATGGGGATGGTTTGCCACAGCAAAACAATGGTTTACAGGAAATCATCGCATTCACTTTATGCTCCCGCGAGCAAATAAGAAAGTTCTTGAAATTGGTTGCGGCGATGGCCGGTCGCTTTTGGAATTGAAAGCGCGGGGGTATGACGCATCCGGCATAGAGACCGACAAAAACGTCGGGGCAATGGCAAAAGAGTTGGGGCTTACCGTTCACATCGGGACTGTGGAAAACTGCGATTTCGCGCCGGTGTCATTCGACTACATTATTGCAAACCAGCTCATCGAACACGTCGTCAACCTGGACTCGTTCCTGGAACACTGCAAAACACTGCTCAAAGACAACGGTACCATGATCGTGAGCACGCCTAACGCCCGCAGTATATACCGGAAGTTATGCGGCAGAGCATGGATCAACTGGCACATCCCCTATCACCAGCAAGTGTTCACCAAAAAGTCGCTGGCGCTGTTGCTTCAAAAACACGGCTTCTCGCTCACAAAAACTACGATCATCACCCCCACCGCATGGACCCTGCATCAGCTACACGCGTTACGCACGACACATACGATGGGGATTCAAGATCCCTACTGGAATAAAAAAGAAAACAGTGCAACCGGCGGGAGCGCACCAAAAACGTTTATGCAAAAGGTCGCGCGCGGGGCAAAACGAACATTTTTTTGGGGAATAGTTGCGGGCATTACGCTGGTCAACCGCGTAGTGGATGCGGTGCGACAAGGAGACTGTATGGTTCTGCACATACAAAAAAGATGAGAGAATCTTCGTTCGGCAAAGAAAAAAACAGTGTGCTGGACCGGCTCTTGTTTTCGCTGCGCGCGCGCGCCATCATAAACCGTCTCAAAAAGGTGGACAACCCGAAAACGGCGCTTGATATCGGCTGCGGCTATCGTGGGCATTTTCTCTCCCGCGTATTGCCGTTCTTCCCCACAATAGAACAAGCGGTTGGAGTTGATGTTTCGGTGGATAACACCGCTACGCACGAAAAAATAAAGCTCATTTCCGGAGACGTGAACGGCGCGCTTCCCCTGCCCGACAACCATTTTGATATTGTCTTTTCGACGGCGGTGCTGGAACATCTCGAAAACTACACTCTCGCACTCAAAGAAATGCATCGGGTGCTCAAGCCCGGCGGATACCTGCTGCTGACCACCCCCGCCCCCGCAGCCAAGCTGGTACTCGAACTACTCGCCTACCAGCTTAAGCTCATCGACGAGCGGGAGATACGCGACCACAAGCGGTATTTCACCCGCCCGCACCTGAAACAGCTGTTGTGCGACCTGGGATACTCCGATGTTAAAGTCAAACCGTTCCAGTTCGGATTTAACACGATAGCGGTAGGTAAAAAATGATGGGTATCATATATCTCCTGCAAGCTGCCGTATTCATCTACCTGTCGTATCTGGGCGGGAAGTTTGTCTGCGACCGCATCGGCATTACCGGCCATGCAACCGAAACGAGAATATTCGTGTATGCGGTTGGCACCGGCTACGGCGTTATCGGAACTGCCGGCTTGCTGTTTGCGCTTGCCGGGTTATATCGACCCATCATGTTTTGCGCGCTTGCCACCGTTATTGCGTTCCTCGCACGGGACACGCTCCGCCGGCATATCGTGTTTCTGCGAAGCGTATCTTTCGCACAACACGTGCGGAATACGGGTGAGTATCTCCGCCAGGGATATGCCCGCCATACGCTTATCAAAGTCATCATTACCGCATGGATACTGCTGTACTGTGCCATCAGTCTGCTACCATCGGCAGTGGACTACAATGACGGTTTGTATTACCACATTCCGTTCGCCATGGAAATAGTGCAAAGCAGTTCCCTCTCGTTTCCCGTACGCAATGAGGCGGAATACGGACACCTCCCGTTGTTCACGGAAACTTTGTACGGCGTTCCGATGACATTGTTCCACAACTTCGTCAGCTTCAAGGTCATTCAATTGAGCGCCTACCTGCTCCTCCTCCTGCTACTGGTTGACCTTGCCAAAAAATACATCCGCGACGAACGGTTCGTCTGGGTCATGGTTGTGTTCCTGCTTGCCAACATGCCGCTCGTAAAGAACGCACTCGACGGCGGCATGGTGGATATTTTCACGTTCTTTTTCGGATTTACAGCAGTGTTTGTCCTTGCCGAGCTTGTCGCATCACGCATAAAACCAGACCATACCGCGTCAGCAATGTTCGTTTCCGCAATATTCTTGGGACTTGCACTAGCAACCAAATACCTTGCGCTTTTTTTCGGCGTCCTATGTTTCGTGCTTATCGCATGGTTTTGCCTCAAACACCGGGAACGTATCGGGGACATTGCAAAACGTTATGCCGTATACGCCGTTCCCGTCGCGCTACTGGCGGGCTTTTGGTACGTCAAAAATATCTGGTATACGGGGAATCCTGTCTTCCCGATCTTTTCCGCAGAGGATACGGGCATTGGCTTTCAAGAAAGTGTCAACCGGTTCGTTCTGGAGCGAACCGTGCTGAATTTTTTCCTATTCCCCTTTTTCTTGTTCGGGAAAGAGCTGTTCTTTCTGCCCTACCCGCTCATGACCGCAGCATCGTTTGCGGCGCTCTATGTCATGACAGCTGTTCTTTTCTTTAAAAAAAGAGTTCTCCCGATCATGCTGGTGTTTTTTGTGTGTATGGAACTGTACTTCCTGATGCTTTTTTTCTTTTCGCACCAGGTGCGGTTTGCGGTCCCGGCGCTTATCCTTTCCGCGCCGCTTCTTGCGCTCACGCTTGATGCACTGTTTACGGACTTTGTACAGCGCACACCGACCATACATCGCTTGTTTTCTTTCGGCGTTGGAATCCTGGCTGGCATACTTTTTGCCGTGAGCATCGGGTCTGCAACACTCTCTGACAACCTGCAGTGCCTCGTAGGGATTAAAGATTCTAACCGCTGTTTGGAAGAAAAAGTGGGGCCGTACCTGAACGCGCCGGATAATTCCTATTTAGAGTTCTATCGCCTGCCATGATATTCATCCTCATTCCCATTCACAACCGGAAGGAATTGACGCTTGCCTGCCTCGCGTCGTTTGCAAAACAAACGCGAACCGACCGCCAATTTGTTATTGTAGATGATAGCTCCACCGACGGGTCGGGCGAGGCCGTCGGCGTGCAGTATCCATCCGCAACCATCATCCGCGGCACTGGCGACTGGTGGTGGACCAAGTCCATGAACGAAGGTATGCACTCTATTTTGCAAAAAGCGCAGCCGGGAGATTTCGTGCTAACCATCAACAATGATGTGGAAGTCGGCCCCGACTATCTGCAAAAGCTTGTGGAGACGAGCGAGCGCCGTGGGCGCGCACTGGCTGGCTCACTGGTAAAAAACCTTTACGACGGCAGTATCCAGGACGCGGGCGTACAGGCGCGCTGGGATAAATTCTTCTTCCCAAAATTAGAGTACGACCAAACAAAAAAAGAGAACGGGCGAATTGACGCGCTCGCCGGCAGAGGAGTATTGATACCTATTGAGGTATTTCAAAAAATTGGTTTGTACAGCACTACACTCCCTCATTATGCGGCGGATTACGATTTTTCCATGCGCGCCAAGCGCCGCGGATTCACGCTCGTCATATCGTATGAAGCGGTCGTGTACAGCAAAGACCAGCCAGGAGACAAACAGTATGGGTTTTTGGAAAAATATTTCAGCCGGCGCTCGTCGTCAAACTTGCGAGCTCAACTCATCATCGCCGTTGTACACGCGCCGTCGCTCTCTTTAAAATTTCAGTGCGTCGCGCGCATCTTCGCGCGCTTCGTGCGCGATCTTGTGGTCTACGTCCTCAAAACACTCAATATCTTGTGAGCGCGCTTTTCCCAGGTGTAATTTTGCACATCGGCACGCGCTTGCGCGGTGATGCGCGCAACCAAAACATCGTCGGTCAGTGCCTTTTTGATTCCGGTGGCAAAACCGCTCACATCACCTGCGCGCGCAAGAATGGCGTTGCCCTCGTTGAGCACTTCCCGGATGGACGGGAGGTCTGAAGCGATGATGGGCTTGCCGCTTGCCATGTACTCAAACATCTTAATGGGAGAGGTGTAGCGTTCGGATTCCGTTGAAACGGGAATGTTGGGCAAGAGGAGCGCATCGGCGCATGCAAGATAGTTGGGAATTTCACGCTGCTCTCGATGCCCGCACAGCACAACATTCTCCAAACGGTCTTTTGTGATACTGTTGGAATACTTTTTTACGTCGCTTTTGGTCCCGCCTACGAGCACAAAAAAGACATCGGGCGATGCACTCATATGTCGTGTAAGTTCTAAAATAACATCCGCTCCTTTCCACGCATACAAATGTCCTGTGTACATCACGATCTTTTTATCGTGAGGAAAACCAAGCTGCTGCTTTAGCGTTGCCGTGTCTTTGCTCGCCTGAAACAGCGAAAGGTCAACGCCGTTGGGCGCCACGAGCGTATTCTGAAATCCTCGTTTTCTGAATTCCGTTTCCGTTCCCTGCGAGTTGCACACAATATAGTTTATGTTACGCAGTAAGCGTTGATAAAACCCCTGTTTGCTTTCGGGCCACGCGTGGGCTTCAAACGCGACCCGGTATCCTTTTTTTGAAAACAGTTGCGCCACCTCCGCAGTGCGCGTGTAGACGAGCGCGTCCAAAGGCGGACGCACGTTCCGCAGGTGCATCAAAAACGACACGCTCTGCAGCCAAAAGCTGAAACGCCCGAAAAACCGTTCAAACCGGAACGCGTCAAAGCATGGCACTTTGGTAATGGTAAAATTGCGCCGCACACCGTAAAAATCGAACGGGTTACCGGGAATGTTCGTCGCACGCTCGGGTACCACAAGCTCCACGCGGCACCCCGTATCGGCGAACGCCTCGCACGCTTTCATAATCTGCACGCCGTGCGCCTTTTCCGTGGGAATCCTGGCATTTGTTATATAAAAAATCTTCATGCTATTTCACCAAAAATGCATTATACCCACTCACCTGTTTGCTTTTGTCTTTCCCGAACAACCGGTCAACGGCGCGGGAGGCCGCGTTGAAAAAAGCAAACCGCCCCAACGGGCTCAATTTCACCCATGTTTCAAGCGCGCCACGCACCGGCTGGAACTCGCGACGGGTAAAATCCTTAGTCAGCAGTTCCATTGCGTCATGCGTAAACCGCCAGTAGTCTTTGTAGTATCCGGTTTCAGCGTGGTAATAAAACAAAAACGGGACGTACAAAAAACAATATCCGCCCGGCTTCAGAACCCGATGTATTTCCTGTACCGCCCGGATGGGGTTTTCCACGTGCTCCAAAACGGCAATGCACACGATGGCATCCTGTGAGTTGTCCCCAAACGGCAACGCATGGATGTCACCCACAATGTCGGGATGGTAATCGGGAATAGGGTCGAGCACTTTGTACTCTACCTGTTTGAGATATGGAAGTATCCACGCGCGTGTTTGGTCGTAGCGGTTATTTTTTTCTTTCAGAATGCGCAGGCCCCCACCAATATCAACAACCGTCTTCTTTTCCGTAAAGATCTTTCGTATCTTCTCTTCAAAAAATAGGTCCCACGGCCGCTTGAGCATTATTTTTTTGTTTTGATGAGATAGCAAATCTGGTGCCCGAAGAGGTTGGGGAACGGCCGGTATAGTTTCAGCGGGCCAAGGTCGAGACCATTGGATGCTTCTGTTTTTTCAAGCGGAAGTCCGAGCGCCGCGAGCCAGGCCACAAAATCGGTGTGGCTCCAGTAGCGCAAGTGTTCCGAGGGGTGGCATTCCCACTGCGTGAAAAACCGGCCGTGGAACAGCAAACTCAACCGATAGCGGTAGAACGCCGAGTTTGGGATGGAGATGATGAAGTATTTCGTAGACCGCGAAAGTTTCTCCAGGAGTTCCTCCGGCTCCCGCAAGTGCTCTACCACCTCCGAAAGCACAATGTAATCGTATTGTTCCGGTAGCGTGAAATTTTTATCTTCCAAATCTGCCGTCCATCCTTTGATACCCTCTTTCTGAAGCGCTTCTATCACCAACGGCGAAACGTCCATAGCATGACAGGTGCACTGTTTCCTGTTTTTCAGCTCCACCAGAAGCCGGGATGTCCCAACGCCGATGTCCAAAACCTTTGACCCCTGCGGTATCCAGTCAAAAAATATCTGCTCGCGCTCGAATAATTTATTGCGCATGGTGAACCCGCGCTGGCGCCAGTACTCGTCGTAATCCATCTTTTTCATCCGCGTGAAGTCCGGTTTTCTGACCCCGTGAAAGTAAAACATATCAGTGTTTTGTTGTTATCTCTTGTGCCATGTGCGCGAGTTCTGCGCCCAAAATCTCCGGCGTGGCGTTCTGCAGAAAGGTATGGCGGCAATGCGCCGCGAGCCGATCGGCAAGCGCGCGGTCGTCTCGCAACCGCATGATGGCATCCGCGAGCGCCTGCGAGTCGGCAGCCGGCACCAATACCATGTCACGCTCATCAAACAACTCACGGATGGCTGGCGTATCGGCGGTGATGATGGGCTTTCGCATCGCCGCGTACGCGTACACTTTATTGGGAATGACCCGCTGGGTTTTGTGCGTATCCCCAAAAATACCGAGACACACGTCGGCAGATGCCACTTCCTGCGCCAGCGTATGTTCCGGAACAGTATCCGAAAACGAGATATTATTGAGGTGCAGCGTACGCGTCAAGCGTAGTATGTTTTCTTTCTCCTGTCCATTGCCGATAATCAAGAACGCAACATCCTCTTTTTCCAAAAGTCGCGCGGCCTCAACAATATACTCTATTCCGTGTAACGGGATGAATGTGCCGAAAAAAGCGACGGTATATTTTCCTGTATTGTGTGCGGCGGGCGCTGGAGGATACAGTTCCGGCGGAGCGCCGACAAATACCCGTTTCAGCTTTTCCTTCGGAATGGAAAACGCAGCCGCGGCATATTCTACATGTTGTGTTGTGTCAAACAACACCACATCCGCACAGTGCATGGATACCCAGTCGAGCATCCAATAGTATATCGCTCTCACGCTCATAGGCCGCGCCAGCTTTCTGTCGTGCACCATAGAGTCATACAACGGAGAGAACGCATCAAAAATGATCGGTTTACGGGTGAGCAGACGCGCCACAATAACCGCCTGGTATCCGGGAAAGCCGACAATCAGGGCGTCATATTTCCCTTTCGCCACGCGGTGTTGGCGTATCAGGTCAAAAAACTTTCCAATACCGCGATGGCGGCTCACGCATTCAACGACGGAGATGCCATGGTGTGCAAGTCCTTCGAGAAATACCCTGTTTCTGTTATAGTGGGGATCGTAAAATCCGAAGTAACAGACCGTCATGGTTCGACAAGCTCACCACAAGGTTGGACTTGTGGGAAACAAGAAAGAATAATCAAGTTCTCCGCACTTACTCGCCCTGAGTGAAATCGAAGGGTCATGGTTTTTGTAACGTCCTTCGTAAACGTATGCGCAGCGCATGGCGCTTGTTGGCCGCCCATTTCCGCACAGCATGCCACCGCGACCCCGCGGCATACGTGACGATCGGTATTTGTTGCGCGCCAAAGCCGAGCTTGAACCTGTTGTGGCTTACATCCTTATTCAAACTCGGCCCGAAGTCAAAAAACCGGATGCCCTGCGCATAGTACGCGGCAATCATGGCATCGTACAACAGATCGTTCACGCATTTCTCCCAGTAAGCAACGTCGGAAACGTTCAGCGCAAGCCGCAGATACGCATTGTGCATAAGAAACAGGTTTGCGCCCGCGAGCGTATCGCCGTCGAACGCCCCGATGATCCTGCATTTGCCGTCATAATATCCGAACAGTTCATCAAAAAACGGACGGGAACGCGGCGGCGTCCCGTGCCGTTTCATGTTCACCCGGTACAGCCCCCAGAACGCATCAAGCATTTCCGCGCCTCCCGTCTGCAGGATAAAATTGAATTTGTTCGCTTTGCGCACCTCGTTGCGCGTTTTTTTGTCATACCCGCCCATGATATCGTCATGCGTTTTCCCGTCGGGCAGCGTCAGAACGAACGCGGACAGCGGTGACTTTCCGGCCGCTCCACCTGCAACATTCAGCTCTGCATACCGCACCCCGTACGCATCTTTGAGCGCACGGGCTGCCTCCTGCCAGTCAATGGCACCGCCGGAAACGACATGCGGTCTTGTATAATCCTTATGTACGGAAAAAGCTTTCTCCCCGGGAATATAATTGACCGGAATGACCGCGCGCAGTGCGTCGTTTTCATAGACTCCCGCAAACTCGCTGTGCATACCGTATCGCTTCTTCTGGAGCGCACAAAACTCTTCCGAGTACGCAATATCGGAAACACCCGCAACCAGCGTTCGCGCCTCGTTGTCGGGTATGGTGCGGAGAGTAAGATTCATAGCCTGCCGCGGCGCACGATGCCTTTAAATTGCGTAAGCGTAACCTCGGAGTCAATGGAGTTCCGCGACAGCGCCAGCATGTCGGAGGAAGCGGTCACGCGCCCTTTGTGGACCGCGCAGGCAAGATGATAATGCTGTGCCGCAATATTTTTCACCCGCGCGTCATAACTGCCGTATGGGTACGCAAGCGCGCGCACCTCTGTTCCCGTTATACCCTCAAGCGTCTTTTTTGATACGGCAAGCTCGGTTTCTATTTCCGCATCGGAAAGCTGTGCGAGCTTTACGTGGCGATGAGCATGAGAACCGAATGTAACAAGGCCACTTGCCGCCATTTCTTTTATTCCTTGTTCAGATAGAGCTTCGAGTCCCTCCACATTCCTGTTCACAAAAATAGTTGCCGGAAATCGGTACTGCCGCAAAACAGGGAACGCGTTGGTGTAGTTGTCTTGGTATCCGTCGTCGAAAGTAATAACGACCGATCTGGGCGGAAGATCGTTCTTTTGCATACGCGAAACCGCATCTTCCAGGCCAAGAACGGAAAAATGATGGTCGTGTAAATACTGCATTTGCCGCGCAAAATTTTCGGACGTAACGGTAAAGAGTTTTCCGTTGTCCCCCACAGAGTGATACATCAGAATAACCGCTCCTTTGGTAGGAAACAGAGATGCGATACGGTATGCGATGTTTTTGATATATATTTTCATGAAAGAGAATGGGTAATCTTTTCAACAAGAGCGCTTAAACTATGATGCTCCACCACGGTATTTCGGAGGCGCTTTGCATACTGTTTCTTTTCTTCATCGGAAAGAGAAAGAACGGACGTAAGCACATCGGCGAGTCGTTTACTGTTACCCTCGGGAACTAGAAACTCCGGCGGGAGAAATTCGGCAAAGCTCTTGTTGGAAACCGTCGCCAACGTCCCACACGCCATGGCTTCCAAAACCGTTTTGTCAAAGCTTCCGGTCGGCGTCGTGTTCACCAATACTTCATACTTATTATACCACTGCGGCAATTCAACATTGGGAATCGGCCCATGATAGACAACCCTGCCCTTCCGCTCCAATTCGGCAAGGTCTTGTTTGAACCGGGCGTAGTAGTCGGCATGCTGTACATCCTGACCACCGATAATGTGCAGAGTAAAAGCAACGCCTTTTACATCGAGTGAACGCGCCGCATCGGCAAGGATATCCAGCTGCTTGACCGGGGAAATCCTCCCGACATACACAATACTGTTCTTTTCTTTCACAACGCCCGTCATGGGCTGAAACCGCTCTGTATCAATGCCATGCCCCACTACCATAATCTTAGGGGAAGCGAATGGAAACGAACGGTCGCTCGCGGTAAAAATCCGCTGCGCGAACACGTGCGCGGCTTTCAGATACTTGTCCGCTTTGGGATGAATGTACCACAGCGCGACTTTCTTTCCCCATATATGCCATAGCGGCCCCGCAAGCGCGATATACACCGGATTCATATGCACAAACACGGTATCGTAGTTGTCGCGTTCCTGCCACACAAAGCGATAGAACCGGGAAAGATACTTTGAGCGCGACAAACCTTCTTCTTTCCCCAGAGAAAGAATGTGAACGTTCGGCGGAAGATGACATTCCCCTTTTTGCAAACAGATAACCGTCACCGAATCGCACTGTTTTGCAAATTCTGAAATCCACCAGTGAAAAAATCCAAGCACATCATCGCGCACATCAACTTTTTGGGTAATGA
>JBBTXL010000003.1:0-1153 GCA_038062295.1 Patescibacteria group bacterium | reverse complement strand
CTGTTGCCACCACACCCGCTGACACGACTGCAAGCAACATACCGCAAAGCGTACTTGATTCGCTCACTGCACCATCTCCACTTCCATCAATTGCGCCGTAATACATGTATGTCGCCAGCACTTATTGCTCGATCCTATTCGCGAATGCTACTTTTTGTAATCCTTGGAATCTTGTATATTCTGGGCAATTTTGTTGCACCATATAGAGTAGCGGCGGCAACTCTTATGCCTATTACCGGTCAGGCATGGTCTTCTTATATGGGTTGGATTAGTTTCAGCGGGGTTGGGTACGATGTGTTCGAGGACGTATCAACGGGAATATTTTCAGGCCGCGCATGGTCTTCTAATCTCGGCTGGATCAGTTTTGACGCGTCGGATGCGACGCATCCTGCGCCGAAAGTTACTCCGGGCACATGGAGTATCACCGGTTGGCTACGCGCCTGCTCGGCATTTCTCGACAAAGACGTATGTAGTGGCGAGCTTGATAGTAATAGCGGCGGATGGGACGGTTGGATTAATCTTTCAGGAACCGCGCAGGATGGCTCACAGTACGGTGTCGTACAGAGTCCCGCATGCGCCTGGACCGGCTACGCGTGGGGTTCTGACGCCATAGGCATCATTAGTTTCGGCGGTACCGCCGCCGACGGTTCTTTGTATGGCGTTATTGGTATTGATCAAACCGCATGCGCTCCCACTGATGGCGATTGGTCTGCTTTTTCAAGTTGTTCGGTAAGTTGTGGCGGGGGTATTCAAACAAGAACTTGCACGAATCCTTCTCCTGCAAACGGGGGAGCTGCATGTAGCGGTTCAACAAGTCGGAGTTGTAATATCGAGGCATGCATACCGCCAACGGTTACATTATCTACGAGCCGAAGCGTTGTTGATAACGGTCAGTCCTCGATATTGACATGGAGTTCTGAAAATGCGACCTCCTGTATAACGACAAACGGTTTTTCAACGGGCGGCGCCACTTCAGGCAGCGCCTCAACAGGAGCGCTCACTGCAAGTCGGGATTATCAAATCAGTTGTTCTGGTCCCGGGGGTTTTGCTAATTCAAATATCGTGACAGTAAATGTCTCCTTTCCTACAAGCGCCGGTTCCACAATAATTAGCGGATGGGCTTGGTCTCCTCATGCGGGCTGGATACATTTTA
>JBBTXL010000002.1:0-9122 GCA_038062295.1 Patescibacteria group bacterium | reverse complement strand
GAATGGCGGGGGAGGAAGTTGGTTGTGGAGGGGTGGGCGGTATATTCACGTTTGCGGAGGTTTGAGTCATTGGCAGAATGGTTATCGGCAACGCACCTCCTCCACCCCCGCCGGATGCCGGTGCGGGGTTTGGAACTGGAACAGGTGTAGGAGCAGGGGTGGGCGCTGGCGCCGGTGTCTGTTCATCCGGAGCCGCAGGAGTTGTGACGGAGACGCTTGTTGACGGTGCGGAAAAATTATTCGCGGCGTCATACGCTTCCACTGTGTATGTGTGGGGGGTAGCGGGAGTAAGATTTATGTCGTGGTATGTTGGTGTGCTTGATGTTGCAGTAAGGTTTGCGGGTGTACATGACACCGTTTCGCAACGATAGATGGCATAGCCGGCAATGCCGGTGTTGTCGGTTGCCGCATTCCATGACAGGTCGATCCGGGTTGCAGAAGCCGCTGTCGCAATGAGATTTTCCGGAGTGGATGGCGCTTGCGTGTCGGGCGTTTCGTTCACTATCAGTGAAAAAGAGATTGTTCGCGAAAGTGTTCCCGCAGTTCCGGTTGCGGTAATGGTATAGACCCCCGGCGCTGTCGTTGTGTAGGCGGTTATGGCGAGCGCTGTCGAGCATGTCGGCGTACACGAAGATGACGAAAATACAGGGGATGTTCCCGAAGGGAATCCTCCCGCAGTAAATGAAACCGTTTGGGCGGTGCCCGACACCAGGGTTGCGGTAATGGTGCTTGTTGCAGATCCGCCCTGTGTGACCGTTTTTACGCCGTCGTTCGAAAGAGAAAAGTTAAATACGGATGGCGTTGCTTGTGTGGTGCCGGTTACGACATTTGAATACGAAGAAATATTGTTGGCCGCGTCAAGCGCCCGCACGCGATAACGGTATGATGTGTTTGCGGAAAGCCCTGCGTTGCGGAGTGTTGTTGTGCTCGATGTTGCGATCTGCGCGCTCGGTGTGCAGCTGGTTCCCTGGCAACGATATATGTGGTACTCGATAACGCCTATGTTATCGGATGTAGCATTCCAGGAAAGATCGATTTGACTTGCTGACACGGTGGTTGCCGTCAGCCCGCTCGGTGTTGATGGTGCTTGCGTGTCGGGTGGCGCGGGCGTTGTCGCCGAAACCGGTGCCGACATTGTAGAAAAATTTTCTGCCGCGTCGTACGCTTTCACTGCATAGGTATAGGTCGTTGCGGCGGAAAGGTTTGTGTTCATATATGATGTTTGCGCGGTTGTTGCGACGCGCGTATTGGGTGTGCAGCCCAAGCCCGTGCAGCGCAGAAGTTCGTACCCTGCTACGCCGGTAGTATCCGTTGATGTATTCCACGAAAGATCGATCTGCGTCGCGGATGCTGCCGTCGCAGTAAGATTTGTCGGGATGGACGGTGCTTGCGTGTCCGGGGGTGGCGGCTGCGTTATGGTGTAGGACCCGTTGGTTATGCTCGCCAGGATGTCAACGCCGGCACGCGATACATTCGTGTCGGTCGTGCTGTGAAGCGTGAAGGTAAATGTTACCGCAGCGGTGCCCGCCGCGCGCGCAGTGAAATGTATGGTGGCAAGTGTGCCTATACCGGTAAATACTGTATTGCCGTTGGTGGTTTGCGAGAATGTTATCGTTCCGGCGGCCGTATCCACGCTGTTTGCCGCCGTAGTGGTCATGAGCGACCCGGCGGCGATCTGGGTTCCGGTCGTTGCGGCGTTGTCGTCAATCACCGCAAGAAGGAGTGGGTCATAGGAGAGAAAAACATCCGTCCCCTGCACGGATTCTCCTTTCGTATCCAGCGAGATGGCGACAGCGAACGCGTTTCCCGACGCATATGATCCTGTTGCCGGAGCGAGTGCCAAAGTTGCCGAGGTTGTGGGCGCCGGAACTGTCCCGATTGTGGTTGCAGCATGAACACTATCGGCGCTCGCAAGCGCCAAAAACAGAGGAATTATGAGTATGATCATGCATGAGGCGATTTTCATAATGCTAGTCTCATAGCACACTTTATAATTTTCGTCAATGGTTTCTTGGGAAGCGCGATCCCCATTTTTTAGCGGCATATTTTTATAGCATCGTCGTTTGACCGTGACCATATTTTTTCGTATCATACAAGAATGGCAAACGGGAAAAACGGAGCTTCTCAAAACGGAAAACGAAACAACCGCGGACAGCGCACCGAAGAAAAAAAGCCGAAATTCGACCTGCATCCGGAAACGAAAAAAAGCGTCCTCGCGGTCCTTTTTTTTGTCATCGCTGTCGTGACCGTGATGGCGTATCTTGACCTCGCCGGGCGCGCGGGGTCGTATCTGTACCGCGGATTGCATGCGCTGTTGGGTGCAGGATATTTTTTAGTTCCGCTTTCGTTCATCATGATCGGCATCGGTTTTTTCCGCTCACTCAGAACCGACCGGTATTTTTCGTCGGTGTTCGGCGGGATATTGTTCCTGGTGAGCTTTCTAGGGTTGCTTGATGCGGCCAATAGCGGCGGGTCCGGACATACAGCCGGCTACGCCGGATTTCTCATCGCCTATCCGTTCCTGTATCTGTTCGGGTACTGGGTGACTATGCTGGTGTTTGCTGCCGCCGCGGTCATTGCGTTTTCTGTTGCGTTCAATATTCCGTTGTGGCGCGCGCATGATGAACAGGCGGATGCCGAGGATGAAAGTGACAGCGCGCCGTCCACTATTGAGGAATTGGAACAGAAAACGGGCGGCTTTGTGGCAAAAGCGATCGAAAGCGGAAAAGAAAAAATGTCCGCAGCCTTTTCCTCTTCCGTGACCGACGATGTGTCGCCGGCTGACAAAAAAAAGAAACCCGATGGCGCCTCCAGCAGCCAGAAAGTTGCCGAATTTGTCATTGAAACGCACCAGGCGGATTACCGGATCCCGCCCCTGGAACTGCTTGAAAAAGATTCTCAAAAACCGAGCTCCGGCGATGTCGACGCGTACGCGCTGGTCATTCAAAGAACGCTCGCGCACTTCGGCATTGAGGTGGAAATGGGTGAGGTGAATGTCGGGCCCACGGTAACGCAGTACACGCTCAAACCGGCGCAGGGCATCAAGCTGTCGCGTATCATAGCGCTGCAGAACGACCTTGCGTTGTCGCTTGCGGCGCATCCCCTGCGTATTGAAGCGCCCATTCCCGGTCGCTCGCTCGTTGGTATTGAAGTGCCCAACAAAGCTGTGGCGCTCGTGCGACTGCGCAATCTGATCGAGAACCCCGCGTTCCAACAGGCGCCGCCGCTTACGGTGGTGCTCGGGCGCGACGTGTCGGGAAATCCGCAGTACGCCGATATCGAAAAGATGCCGCATCTTCTCATCGCGGGAGCGACCGGTTCGGGGAAAAGCGTCTGCGTGCATACCATTATGACGAGTTTGCTCTATAAGAACTTTCCGCAGATGCTGAAGTTCCTGATCATTGATCCCAAGCGCGTGGAACTGGTCGGGTACAATAACATTCCGCATCTTTTGGCGCCGGTGATCGTGGAGCGAAGCAAGGCGCTTGCCGCACTGCGATGGGCGGTAAAAGAAATGGAACGGCGGTATGAATTTTTGTCGCAGTTTAAGGTTCGCAATATCGCTTCGTACAACGCCCAGATTGCAAAGAGCAAAAACGGTGGCGATCATGACATCATGCCGTACCTCATCGTGGTCATCGACGAGCTGGCTGACCTTATGTCTACGTCCTCGAAAGATGCGGAGGCGGCCATCGTGCGTTTGGCGCAGATGTCGCGCGCGGTCGGCATCCATCTTATCATTTCGACCCAGCGGCCGTCGGTGGAGGTTATTACCGGCCTGATCAAAGCGAATATTTCGTGCCGTGTTGCGTTCCAGGTTTCGTCGCTGGTTGACTCCCGCACTATTTTGGACATGTCGGGCGCCGAAAAGCTGATCGGCAACGGCGACATGCTGTACTTGCCGCAGGATATCGCAAAGCCCCGCAGGATCCAGGGTGCGTTCGTTTCGGAAAAGGAGGTCAAACGGATCACGGAATATATTATCGGCAATGCTATAGATATGGAAGCAAGCAGTCTGGAAGCCGGCGTGAGCGACAGTATTGCAAACGAAACAGCGGTGCGCCAGACCAGCATAGATCTGGATGCTCATGCCGGTGATACAGGCGAGATGGGTGGCGATGAAGAGCTCCTGGAGCAGGCAAAACAGGTCGTTGCGCAGGCCCAGAAAGCATCCACATCGCTGTTGCAGCGGCGGCTGAAACTCGGCTACGCGCGCGCCGCGCGCATTATGGATATACTTGAAGAATCCGGGCATATCGGACCCGCTGACGGCGCAAAACCACGGGAAGTATATGTAAAGCCGGAGGATGTTCGTTCCGACGGCGAGTTCAAAGTATGAGCGATATTTCTGGATCACGAACGGCTGGCGCTGCGTTGCGCGCCGCGCGCGAGGAAAAGGGCATGTCCCTTGCGGCGCTTTCCGAGAAAACGGGAATCGCATTGCAGGACCTTGGGTATTGTGAGGCGGACAACTACGCCCGCTTACCCGCGGACCTGTATGTCCGGAATTTTTTGGAACGCTGCGCGTTCGCGCTTGGTATCCCGCCGGAACACCTGCTTGATGTGTATCATCCCCCCGCGGCTCTCATGCGCCCGGTGGCGGGTGGCACCGCGGCAAGACTTTTAAACCGTGAGCTGACGGTGACGCCGCGCATCATGTTTGGCGCCATGTTCCTTTTTATGGGAGCGGCCATCGGGCTCTATTTTTGGTATCAGGTGAGCATGCTCGTGGGGCCGCCAACACTGGTTGTCACGAACCCCCCGCGTGATATAATGACGCAGGATGCGTTCGTGACGATCGCCGGTCGCACGAAGCCCGAAAGCCATGTGTTCGTGAACGACACAGAGGTTACGGTCGGTGCTACCGGAGCGTTCCGGGATATTGTGGCGCTTTTGGACGGCATGAATATCATCGAGGTGCGGTCCGTCAGCAAGTTCGGTGAGGAGATTGAGGTTACCCGGAGGATTATTAAAAACTAATGTAGTATGGCACCAAAAGAAACAAAAAAAGAAACGTCGCAGAAGGAACGGTCGGTCGAGGAGGCGGTAAAAGAGATCCAGGGGAAGTTTGGCGAAGGGTCCATCATGCGTCTTGGCGAGTCGCGCAAAGTGAACGTACCGGCAATTCCCACCGGAGCGTTGTCGCTCGACATCGCCCTGGGCGTGGGGGGTGTGCCGCGGGGAAGAGTTATTGAGATCTTCGGTCCCGAGTCTTCGGGCAAAACGACGCTCGCGCAGCATATCGTGGCGAACATGCAAAAAAGCGGCGGCACGGCGGCATTCGTGGATGCCGAACATGCGCTTGACCCCGAGTACGCAAAAAAAATAGGCGTCAATCTGAACACGCTGCTTATTTCGCAGCCCGATACCGGCGAAGAAGCGCTCGATATCGTTGAAATGCTGGTGAAATCCGGCGGCGTGGATGTGGTGGTGATCGACTCGGTCGCCGCGCTCACGCCGCGGGCCGAAATTGAAGGGGAGATGGGGCAGCAGCACATGGGTTTGCAGGCGCGGCTCATGTCGCATGCGCTGAGGAAGCTCAATGCGATCATTTCCAAAACGAACACCACGGTTATTTTTATCAACCAGATCCGCATGCAGATCGGCATCATGTTCGGCAACCCGGAAACGACGCCGGGCGGCAAAGCATTGAAGTTTTATGCGTCGGTCCGTATCGACGTGCGCAAATCATCGCCCATTAAAAAAGGAGAGGAGATTGTGGGCAATATGGTAAAAGCAAAGGTAGTGAAGAACAAAGTTGCCGCGCCGTTTAAAACCGCGGAGTTTTCCATCATGTACAACGAGGGTATTTCGTATGAGATAGACGTCATCAATATGGCGCTCAAGTACGGGGCTCTGAAAAAGAGCGGCGCGTGGCTTTTGTACGGGTCTGTAAAGATAGGCCAAGGACTCGACGCCGCCCGTAAGACGCTCAAAAGCGATAAGCGGATGCTTGAAACAATCGTCGCCGAGATCAAAGCAAAGATAGCGGCCGACCAAAAAGCGCAGGCGGAGGAATACGAAGGGAACCCAGTCCAATAACAAAAACCCCCGTTCGGGGGGGTTTTTGTTATTGGACAAAGCTTGAATCTTTGTTGATGGTGTAGGGCATGAGGCCCATGAAGCGTGCGCGCTTGACGCTTTCTGCTACCATGCGCTGGTGCTTGGCGCAGGTGCCGGTGCGCCGCGGCGGGTAGATCTTTGCCTGCATGGAAACGCAGGTGCGCAGGAGCGCGGTGTCCTTGTAGTCTATCCACTTCACGTTTGCCGCACAGAAGCGGCACTGTTTCTTTTCCTGCTGGAATGCTTCCAGCCGTTGCGGGGTGTTGCGGTATGGTCGTGCCATGGTTAAAAAGGAATATCTTTTACTTCTATTTCATCGTCCGCGGGGAACGACTGCGTATCATCTTCTTTTTGTGCC
Source organism: Patescibacteria group bacterium (assembly GCA_038062295.1). GTDB lineage: Bacteria > Patescibacteriota > Minisyncoccia > GWC2-36-17 > WO2-46-25 > JBBTXL01. The sequence continues at coordinate 2,701 of JBBTXL010000002.1, read as the reverse complement.
GCCGGCGCGGATGACGCGGAGCTCCCCATCTTCGGTCCCATCTGCATGCTTTCCGCGATGATCTCCGTGCGGAATTTCTTGACGCCGTCGGTTCCTTCCCACGAGCGCGTTTCTATTCTTCCTTCAATGAACACAAGCTGCCCCTTTTTCAAATACTGTGCGCAGATCTCCCCCAGGCGTCCCCAGGCAACGATGTTGTGAAATTCCACCTTTTGCTGGCGCTGTTTCTGGGAATCCATAAAGAACCGGTTGGTCGCGATGCCGAACGTCGTGACGGTTTGTCCAGACGGCGTGGTCCGCGATTCCGGGTCGCGCGTCAAGTTCCCCAAAAGCATTACTTTGTTGAGATTCATACCAATGTGATTAAAATTTTCGAGCTCAATGCGAAGTAAATTTTACTATCACATTGAGTACCCTGAGTCTTGCCGAAGGGTCGAAGGGTGGTCATTTGTTCAAAATTTCTTCCAGTTTTTTATCAAGTTCCCCGAGCTCCACTTTTTGTTCTTCGGTGCTGGATATGGCATCTTCCTTTTTGAAGATCGCTTTGTCCACCGCCGCTTTGTCCGTCGCCTTGCGCACTTTTTCCTCCGCCATCAAGTTGCGTACCGGTTTTTGCATTTGTGCGACCTGCTGTTTCGTGACGGAAACGATCAGGTGCCGGATAATATCTTTATCCAGCGCCAAGGTTTCGTGTATGCTTTTCACGCGCTCCGCCGCCGCCGAAAAGTGAAAAAATCCGAAAAATCCCTGTTCTTTATGGTTGATAGGGTAGGCGAGGCGCCGCCGCTGCGGCATCTGTTCGCGCATGACGCCGCTTGCGCCTGCAAGCTCCTTGATCTTGTTTACCTCCGCGACCAAGCGCTCCTCGGGGATATCCGGGGAGATAAAGTATGAAAGTTCGTATAATTTCTGCGCCGTTTCCATAGGAACTTCAATAACGGAACTATGGTACTATGACCCGCAAAAAAAGGCAACCCCCCCTGTACCGATTCACTTTTGTATGGTATGGTGAGCGGACAACCATTGTTCTTTTTACAGGAGGTGCACCATGACGTTCCGAGCTCTGTATGAAAAGCTTGAGGCGGTCGGTCTGGACATATTCTTGTTTGGCGCTGAGGTTGAGGCAGTGCGGTGTGCCGAAACTTTTTTGGACGCGCTCCATACGCGCTCCGATGTTGATTTCGGTTCGTGTGAGGAAGTTCCGGTGCATATCGAGCAGGCATTTGCGCCCCTGTGGGAGTTCCATATGCGAAGCGTCGCCAGGGCAGAGGCGGCGGTTTCAAAAAAGGCCACGGTACATTAATACCGCGGCCTTTTAAATTTTGAATTCGACAACGTCTCCATCCCGCACGACATATTTTTTTCCCTCGGTGCGTAAGGTGCCGCGTTCTATATCAGAAAAACGATCGCGAAATTGTATAACGTAAAGATCGCGTCTATTGTTCTTGGAATTTTTTTACTCCTTTCCACCAGTATGAGCACTCCTTTTGGTCATTCGCACGGACTGTATAACCCTATTGCAATATGGTATTATGAAGTGACATAGTCGAAAAACATGATAGATCAAAAATTGGTTGAATACCTGAGAGTTTCTTTATCCCAGGGAAGAACAAAAGAAGAGCTGTATAAAGAACTCCTCGGGCAGGGGTGGACTTTGGCTGCGATAGAGGAAAATTTCAGCAGGCTCGCAGGTGAGACTGAAAAGAAGGATTCCTCCAAGAGAGCAGTGCAGATCATCTCTCTTGTTGGTGCTGTTTCCATCGGGGCCGGTGTTTTTTCTTTTATCGCCGCAAATTGGGATGAGATTTCAAGTTTTCTGAAAATCACGATTATCGTGGTGTCCATGCTTGCATCATACGGCGGCGGTTGGTATGCAAAGGAAAAGAAAGGTCTTATAAAGACAGGCGGAGCGCTTATTCTTTTAGGGACAATTATTTACGGGGCGGGCATCTATCTTGTCGCCCAGATATTCAACATTCGTTCCAACTGGCCCGATGGATTTATATTGTGGATGATCGGGGTTGTTGCGATGGCATTCGCAAGCAACCTGTTTTGGTTGTTTTATTTTTCCATTCCGCTGGGAACCATCGCGATTGTCGGCTTTCCGACCATTATCTTTTGGGATTTGTTGGGATCAAGAATAACGCCGCTACTTACAACTTCCTCTTTCTTGCTTTTAGTTGCGGCAGCGGTGACCTTTGCAACTGGGATATGGGTACGTAAGCAAATGCAACCCGAGTTTAAAGATTTTTACTGAAATGAGCTTTATAACGCTCATTATTATTTGGACACTCTTACCGGTCGCTGCGATCGTCGGTGTGGTGGTGCTTGTTTCACGTTTGTTTCACAGAAGAGGTTCCACCACATCCTCAATCACTTCACAGCAAAATTGGTATTTGTATCCGGCGCTCTCAAAGGAGGATGCGGTGAGTCAACTGTTCCTTCTTTTGGGAGTACTCTTTTTTTCTTTGTCCCTTTTTGCTTTCAATCAGGACTGGGGAGCTCCGATTTCCTGGAAAACCATTCTTTTCATTGCCGCGGCGCTTGCGCTGGCTGTCGCGTATACATTCAAAACGATCTATTCTTTAGCACTCGGTTTATTCGTTGCGGCGGGATGGTGGACGGTGCAGGCGGTTACCTGGGGTTTTGTCGATAGGCAAGGAGGGGTGAAGGGGGTAAGCATTGTGGTGGGAGTGTTGCT
>JBBTXL010000001.1:0-19476 GCA_038062295.1 Patescibacteria group bacterium | reverse complement strand
AAGTTTTTTCTTGGTAGCCTGCGCCACGGATGGCTGACTGTCCATAAATAATTATTTTTTATCGTGATCTGTTCTCCCCCTCACGGGAGTGAACAGTCCACTTGGGTTAACTTAAGATTAATCGATCTCACCGATCGTACTTCCCGGATCATTCGTACATCCTATGGTGGTGTGGAGTTAAGTTCGTTCATCCGCGATATGCATATGCACACGCGACAATGAATATCGACCCAACTTTAACCTCCGCTGTTTCCAACAAAATGAGGAAATAGTTCATGCATTCCGTATTCACTTTTCAACGATCGCTCGCTGCTCCCGCAACTTCCGTGGTAATCCTCACATGGCATCCCGGCGCCCAACCGCCATCGCCGCAGCCGTTCTGCCATGTAAAGGTTACAGAGAAACGTTCAACGCTGTTGTTCAGCGCGATACCTGTATTCTATCACGCACTGCTCAACTGCGCAATGACCGCCTCCCGAAGCGTCTCGCTGTATTATATCAAAGTGCGAATGGATAATCAACACTGGCTATAATAGCCAATTGTAGCTCAAATCCAGGCAAGGTTCCTTGTGTGCATACCTACCATTGCATTATACCAAAAAAAACAGGCAGACTGAACCATGTTGACGGCATAATATTGTGGATAACTTTATTACCAAAAAGTACCCCCTGGTCTCAACAGAATTTGAACAAAAAAGAGCTGGACGATCTTCCCACGACACACATCCGGCAAGCACCGAAAATGGCATCCGCCAAACCTGTTTCATGACTGGAAATATAAGGAAATCATCGACATTGCAGGGTTTTCCTTATTATTTCCTTATTCTTCCTTATAATTTCCCTATTTTTTGTGTGTTTCGTCACATGCCCGAATACTATATCTACTCTTTTGCGAGAAGATAATAACTTCCCTGCCCGTGCCCCTCCGACCGCTTCACGAGTTTTTTCACACAGAGGTCGCGAAGGTCGTTCCGAATGGTTCGGTCGGTCAGATCGGGGAAAAATTGGACGACATCCCGCAACTTTATCTTCTCATCTTTTCGCTTGTTGAAAAACTGAATGATCTTCTGCTGCCGCTCGCTCAGCGCGGGAGCGTCTTCGCTGTGCATCCTGTTCTTCTGGGGACGCTCCGGGCGGAAAAAAGTTTCCGCGGGGCGCGGTTCTTCATGTTTCTTTGGTTCCGGCACTGACCTCCCCGAGACCGGCAAAGAAACCTCCGGCGTGCGTGCCGTCACCGCGGACGGACCTGCCCGACTGGAGTCGTCCAGTCGTTCGGGCGGGCGCTCTCTCTCCGGGAAACTGCCGGCAAGATACGCATACTCATTTTTCAGGATGAGAAAATTGATCTCATGGGCATCACTGACCTTCTGCGCAAGCGAAAGCAGCGCGCATTGTGCCCGGGCCTTTTCCCGAAACTCGCGCTGCGCGGCAGGGAGTCCCGCCAGCGCACCAGGATACGCGGCAAGCATGTCCGCGGCAAAATTCTTTACCTTATCCCGCAAAAAACCGTCCTCGATCGCACGCTCGGCAACACGCCACGAAGCGTATGCAAGGTCAAGCGCGCGGCGCCATTGGTCACCTTTTTCAAAATCGAATTCATGCGAATACGGTTCGGAATTCATGCGGGGAATATAACGAAAAAAGCGGCGGAGGTCAACCCCCGCCGCTTGCATTATCAACTTCTTGCGCGAGCCTTTGTCGCAAGATATTTCTGAAATTCTTTCCGTGTTTCTTTATGCTTTAAACCAAAATCGACGATCGCCTTCAGAAAACCTATTTTTGAACCGCAATCGTACCGCACGCCGGTAAACTGGTGCCCGTATACCGAGTGGGTGCGCGCAACAATTTTGAGCGCATCGGCGAGCCGCAACTCTCCTTGTCCCCGCCTTATTTTTTTCAGCGCGGCAAAGACTTCCGGCGTAATGATGTATTTCCCAACTAAAGCGAGCCGCGAGGGCGCTTCCGCGACAGACGGCTTTTCAACGACATCCAGGACCGCGTAGGTACGCGCCGTAATTTTTTTTGCGCGCACAATACCATATGCCGAAACGCTTTTTTTCGCAACCCGCTCCAAAGCGACAACGGGCGCGTGATATTTTTCGTACACCCCTATCATCTGCTTCAAACACGGCACGGGGCTATCGATGATGTCGTCGCCAAACAACACCGCGCACGGCTCGTCGCCCACCAGGTGCGCGGCGGCAAGCAGCGCATCACCGTCACCGCGTGGCTCTTTCTGTCGGACATACGCGAACGATGCGAGATCTGAAATTTCACGAATGGTACGTAACAGCTCCTTCTTGCCGCTCTTTACGAGCACCTGCTCCAGTTCATACGCGTAGTCAAAATGATCTTCGATCGCGCGCTTTCCACGGCCGGTCACAAAAATGATGTCTTTGATCCCGGACGCAACCGCTTCCTCCACCAAGTACTGAATAACGGGCTTGTCCACGATCGGGAGCATTTCTTTCGGCTGCGCTTTGGTGGCGGGCAGAAACCGAGTGCCAAGCCCCGCAACGGGAATAATGGCTTTTCGAATAATGGAGGTTTTCATGGTGTCTGTTCGTTATACAAAAAATCACGGATGGCGCTGGCGGCAACAGCAAATACATGGCCCGAGGAATCGATGGCGCCAATACCCACGACCTCGCCAGTCAAACTCACCAGCGGCGCGCCGGTTGCGCCTTGGAACTCTTCGCCGATGTTCGTGGTCATGATCTTCCCCTCAACGCTTTTCACGATGCCGGCATTCACGAACGGCGCCCGTTGACCGCCCGTTGCCTGCCGCAACCCGATCAAAAAAACGAAACTTCCGAGTCGTTCCTCCACGTTCGCCAGCGAGACCACCGGGAGATTTGTCGCGTCAACTTTCAGCAAAACCAGGCCGTCCTTTTCGGACTGTTTCACCATGCGGGCGTCAGCGGTCGTGGTATTCCACGTAACGGAAATGGTGTCGGAACCGGCAGCGATCCACTCGCGCCGCACCAGCACCAGCCCGTCCGAACCGACGGTCATACCCTGGCCGGACGCAAGTACCACACCATCCCGTAAAGACGTGACGGCCACAAGCGCCGGAACAACTTTCGCGCGCGCCCGGTCAATGGCTTCCGACTGTTCCACCACCACCTGTTCCGTTTTATTGATGATAACGGCGCGATCGGTCAGCGTATTGAACCACGGGATCTCGGAAACACCGGGAATTTTTTGTATCGCCGAAGAAAGCGGAACGGAAAAAAGCGCGCCGCCGAACGCACCTCCCACAACAACCAAAATTGCAAACAGCGACCGTTGTATCATGTATTCTTACTGCGAGTTCTAACGGCTTGAGAGAAAAACTCCCAAAAATGCGACCATAATGAATGCAGCATGCAGCGCAAGCGAGCGTTTGGTAAATCGCAGCGAAAAGTACCGCGCGACGATATCCCACGCTCCATAATAAATGATAAACATAAGAAAGTCTATGCTCACCATGTTGAATGGCAACCGCGACAGCGCCACAAAAAGCTCCGCGGAAACAAGCCCGACAACGGCCGAAAAAAGCATAAGACGCATCTCCATCCCGACGCTCAACGCAAGCGTTACGCTCAACGACGTGAAAAAAAGCACGCTGCTGACGGACACCATGGCAAGCATCGCGACCCATGTCGGCATTTGCATGATGAGCGTGGCAAACAGCACCAAAAAATAAAATCCGGCGACCTCGCACAATGAAACAAGCGCAAGCAGGGTCGCATGATGCCGCTCCGCGGCGAACAAAAGCGCCCCAAACATGACCGCAGCAACGCCGGCGGTCCATTGATAGAGCGCGCTGCCGCTCACCATCGTGAGAAATAAGATCGCCAGGAGCGCACACAGCGCGCCTAAGATCGCCACCCGTATTCTTTGCGCACTATACCACGCAAACACCGCCGCGCACACCACCGCAGCACCATACCACACCCACGTCATGCCATCCGTCACGAGCGGCAGTTCGAGCAGGAACCACAACAGCAACGCGCCGATAAAGGGTCGTGTGAACATAGCAATAGTATACCACCAAACCTTTTCGTACGGCGCACTACTTTCCTTTCTTAATTTCTATCGCGCCGTCCCGCACATCAAGCGCGAGCGTATCGCCATCGGTTATTTCTCCGGCGAGGATCTTCTGTGAAACGGGGTTCAGAATGAACTGCTCAACGAGCCGTTTGAGCGGTCGCGCGCCAAAGTGCGCGTCTCTTGCGCATTCCGCGACCAAAAACTCTTTGACCCGCTTATGCGCTTTCACCTTGCAATGGCGCTCGGCAAGCTTCTCCGCAAAGCGCGCGAGCTGAAGATCAGCAATGCGCGCAAGATTTCCGGCGTCCAGCTGGTGAAACACAAGGATCTCGTCGATCCGGTTCAAAAATTCCGGTTTGAAGTGTTCCTTGAGGGAACCTTTTATCTTTTCCGATATCTCGTCGTACGACGGCATGCCGCGCGGCGTACGTGCGATTGCCGAGAACCCCAGGCTCCCGGCCTGCGCAAGTAGCTCGGAACCGACGTTGGAAGTCATGACGATAACCGTGTTCTTGAAGTCAACCTTCCTGCCCTTGGCATCGGTCAAGGTCCCTTCGTCGAAGATCTGCAACAGCATGTTGAACGTTTCCGGATGTGCTTTTTCTATCTCGTCGAACAGGATGACGCTGTACGGCCGGCGGCGGATCATTTCCGTCAATTGTCCACCTTCCTCGTAGCCGACGTACCCGGGCGGCGACCCGATCATTTTGGAAACAGCATGCCGCTCCATGTATTCTGACATATCAAGCCGGACAATGGCGTTTTCTGACTGGAACAAAAACTCTGCAATCGCTTTCGCCAGTTCCGTTTTCCCGACACCCGTCGGCCCCAAAAACATGAAGGTGCCGATGGGTTTTTTTCGGTCCGTGATACCCGCGCGTGAACGGCGCACGGCATGCGCCACGGCGGCAACCGCTTCATCCTGCCCGACCACGCGCTGGCGCAAGGCATCTTCCATGCCGAGCAGCCGCTGCGCTTCCTCCTCGAGCATTTTCGCGACGGGTATGCCGGTCCATCGGGATACCACCTGGGCAATATCTTCTTCCGTCACTTCTTCCTTCAATATTCGCCGTGTGGACTGGGCTTCCTGAAGCTTGCGCTCCGCTCCGGCGATCTCTTTTTCCATCTGCGGGATCTTTCCGTAGCGGATCTCGGCTACCTTCTGGAGGTCCGCCGTCCGTTCCTTGATCTCCGCCTCCTGGCGGAGCGCGTCCGTTTCTTTTTTCAGCTCGCGGATCCTGGAAATAATATCCTTCTCCGTTTTCCACTGCAGTTCAAGACCGCTTGTTTTTTCCTTGAGTTCGGCAAGCGACCGTTTTATCTGTTTCAAGCGCTCTTTGGACGCTTCATCGCTTTCTTTTTTCAGCGCTTCCTGCTCTATCTCCAGCTTGATCATCACGCGCTTTGCCTGGTCAAGTTCCTGCGGCATGGAATCTATTTCCATGCGCAAGGCGGACGCCGCCTCATCTATCAGGTCGATCGCCTTGTCCGGTAAAAAACGGTCGGTGATGTGTTTCCCCGAAAGTTGCGCGGCGGCAACCAATGCCGGATCGGTGATGCGGACACCATGGTGCATTTCGTATTTTTCCTTGATGCCGCGCAAAATGGCGATCGTGTCTTCCACCGACGGTTCCTGGACAAAGATGGGCTGGAACCGCCGTTCTAGGGCCTGGTCCTTTTCAATATATTTTTGATATTCGCGCAGCGTCGTCGCGCCGATTGCGCGCAGTTCTCCTCGCGCCAGTGCGGGTTTGAGCATATTTGCCGCGTCGATGGAACCTTCCGCGGCACCCGCGCCCACGAGCATGTGCAGCTCGTCAATGAATAAGATAATCTTTCCCTGCAACCGGTTGATCTCTTTGAGTACCGCTTTCAGCCGGTCTTCGAACTCTCCGCGATACTTCGTGCCGGCAACGAGAGCCCCAAGGTCCAGCGCCACCACCTGTTTGTCTTTGAGCGACTCGGGAACGTCCTCATTCACGATGCGCTGCGCAAGTCCCTCGGCAATCGCCGTTTTTCCCGTACCCGGCTCGCCGATGAGCACCGGGTTGTTTTTGGTGCGGCGCGAGAGTACCTGCATGACGCGGCGAATCTCATTGTCGCGGCCGATCACCGGGTCAAGTTTTTTTTCGCGCGCAAGCTGGGTAAGGTTTTTTGCGTACTTTTCCAAAACCTGGTATTTTGCCTCCGGTTCCGGATCGGTGATGCGCTGTGCGCCGCGCACTTCGGCAAGCGATTTGAGCACGGCGTCGGACGTAACCCCCGCGGCTGTCAGCATATGATGCGTGCGCGACGGAACTTCCAGGAGTCCCAAAAACAGATGTTCCGTCGAAATAAACTCGTCTTTCAGCACCGAAGCGATCTGCACCGATTTTTCGAACACTTTTGCAAGTTCTGCCGTCACATACACCTGTCCGAACGGAATATTTTGCTGGTTCTTTTCCAGGTGCTCAATAGTATGTTCCGTCTGTTGTTTCAGGTGTTCCACACTTACCCCCAGCCGGTTGAGCACGGTCACCACCACCGACTCTTCCTGGCGCACGAGCGCAGCCAAAAGATGCGCCGCGTCGATCTGCAACTGCGAGTGCGAGGATGCGATCTCCTGCGCCTTAAATAATGCTTCCTGGGCTTTCGTGGTAAAACGATTGAATTGCATAATACTGGTATGATATAAAATTAGCACTCTACAGTCAAGAGTGCTAATTTCAAAAACGGGAGGTGCGAAACCATAACACTATTTCCGCTCGACGAGTGTCGCTTGCACTGTTTTTTCCGTTCCTTGGTGTAAAACCTTCATCGTAAGTATATCCCCTACGGCACTGTTCTGAATCGCTTTTGCAAGCGGATAATCGCTCGTGATGCGTTTCCCGTTCGCCTCAAGGATGATGTCGTTCTCCACGACACCCGCCTTGTCCGCCGGGGAACCGGGCGTCACGGCGAGATCCATGCTCGTTTGGCCGCGCGCCACCAGTGCGCCATAGTCAACCGGCAGATTGTTTTTCGTCTGTAGGTCTTTGTCAATGATAACATACCGTACACCCAGGAACGGCACACTGATTTTTCCTGTTTTTTGCACCTGTGCAATATCTTTTTTCGCTTTGTTGATAGGGAGCGCAAAACCGATGTTTTGTGCGGCCTGCGTCATGGCGGTGTTAATGCCGATCACCATACCCGACAGATTCAACAGCGGCCCGCCGGAGTTCCCGGGGTTGATGGCCGCATCCGTCTGGATAAGGTCGTCAAGCGTTTCCGTTATTCCACCGCCCTGTGCGGTAACCGTCCGGCGCAGCCCCGAGATGACACCGGTGGAAACCGTGTTGCGGAACTCCCCCAGCGCATTGCCGATGGCAATGACCGTCTGGCCGGTCTGAATGCTGTCGGAGTCTCCCAGCGTGAGCGTAGGGAGGTTCTTTTCATCAACCTTCACGAGCGCGATATCCTGCACCGGGTCTTTCGCGAGTACCTGCGCCGGAACTTTGTTCCCATTATTGAACAGCACGGTGAATTCCGCATCCTCTTCCGACACCACATGTTTATTGGTAAGAATAAGACCGTCGGATGAAACGATAAATCCCGTTCCCGAAGACACTTCTCGTTTTTCCGTCCCCTGCTGCTGCGGAATCTGAAACCCGCCCCAAAAATCGTTGGGCAGCCCGAACTGCTCGAACGGGTTGATGTACTGAATGACCGGCAAATCTTTGGTGGCGATGATGGAAACGACCGCCGCCTGCGACTGCTCAACGATATCCACGATCATCTGTTCCTGCGTCGTTTGAGGAATATATTTTTCCGCGATCTGCGGAACCCCCGGCTCTTTTACGATCTCGCGAATAACGCTTGTCGCAGGTAATCGGTTCGTATCAATAATGCCCGACACCATAAGCACCGCGACAACTCCCGCGGCAGCGAGTCCTGTAACGACGAGCGAAACAACCGCAGCAATGAGAATGGTTTTGATATTTTGGTTCATGATCTTAATTTCTGAACCAATTTTACTAAAACCGAAACCGTTCGGTCAATATCCTCTGCCGTCGTCTGTTTACCCATCGAAAAACGAACCGATGATTTCACGTCCCGCTCCGACAACCCCATTGCCGCAAGCACATGCGACGGTCGCCCCGCTTTCGCCTGGCACGCCGTTCCCGCAGACACCGCAACTCCTTCGCGGTCAAGCAGTATGATACAATCGGCCGATGATATGCCGTGAAATAAAATATTGGCGTTGTGCGGCACACGGTGTTCGCGGCTGCCGTTGAGCGCCACATCCGGAATCTCCCGAAAAACACTCTCCACAAAACGGTCGCGTAACCGCGCAACCGAATCCCGCGCGCTCTCCGGCTCACGATATGCCATAGCAACAGCGACTCCCATGCCTACAATACCGGGAACATTTTCTGTTCCCGAACGTTTCCCGTACTCCTGTCCCGACCCGGCAATGACCGGCGCGAGCGGCGTTCCTCGCTTTACATACAGCGCCCCTATTCCTTTCGGACCATATATTTTATGTCCGGACATGGTCAACAGATCCACCCCCAGTTCGGCGCATCGCGGTTTCAGATAATATATTCCCTGCGCTGCATCGGTGTGCAGAAGCGGATACCCCGCTCCCAGCTTTGAATTTTTTCTGAAATTCGAAACAGCATGCGCAATCGGCGCAATCGGCTGGATAACACCGGTTTCACTGTTGGCAAGCCCGACGGACACCAAAAGCGTCTCCGGGCGCAGCATGCGCTCAAGCGCTAAAACATCAACAACACCCTCTCGAGAAACCGGCGCATACGAAACTTCTGCTTCGCCCCGAACTGCAAGACTTCCGGCGACTTCCAGAACCGACTCATGTTCTATGGAAGAAACGATCATATGCGGCAGAACGTCTGTTCTGTTTTTTTGAGAAGCCCGCACCACGCCTTCAAGCGCACAGTTATTTGCTTCCGTCGCCGAAGCGGTAAAAACAACTTCCTGTGCGCCGCACCCCAGAACATCCGCGATTTGCTTTCGCGTGTCGTCCACCGCCCGCTGCGCATCTTGCCCGAATGCATGCACCGACGACGGATTGCCGAACTGTTCCGAAAAGTACGGCGTCATCGCCGCAAGCACGGCGGGATCCATGGGAGTCGTTGCGGCGTAATCGAGATAGATGAGTTTCATTAAAACAGTGAGTAATTCCCCTGTTCCGACTTTGCCGCCGGCACCGCTTCCGGGACAGATTCGCGCACTGCTCCCAACTTCTTCCAGCTCACCGGCGCCGAGAGCGACTCGGCGCGGTATTTTGAAGTATAGAGTATCTTGCCGTTTTGTTTGCCGTATTCAAAAATATCGCGCGTAATGCGCACGTCGTCCAAACAATACTTTTTCAGCGCTTCCATGTTCCCCTCGCGAAAATAGCGGATAGCATCAAGTCCGTGGCCACTTTTCCCCGTACCCAGGGTCGCCTGCGCAATGCTTTCAAGCGACAACCGATGCCCGAGAACATTCGCCACATCCTCCATAATGTCACACGCGGGGATCTTTTTGAGGTCAAGGCTCTTGAGATACGGCTGCAACACGGCATAGTCAAAATGCTTGGTATTGAAACCGATGAGCAGGTCCGTTTCCGACAGCAATTTTTCAAGCTCCGGAATGTCTTTTTCTTCAAATGCCAAAAATGCGGCGCGCGCGTACGAATACACGCCAACCAGCGATACTTTCAGCAAGTGCGGATACTCCCTGCCGCCCACTTCCGAGAATTCGTGCTGGGTTTCTAAATCTAATACAATTTGATCCATATTACTCTTTCACATCAAATTTCTTCTTGATCTCAATGATCTTGTTTTCAACCTGTTTCAGATACTCTTTGCATTCTTTCGCGAGCGCAAGCCCTTCCTCAAACTTTTTCAAACCGTCCTCCAACGGCAAATTCCCCCGCTCAAATTGGTTGGTGATCTCTTCCAGCCGCTTATACGATTGTGCAAAATCAAAACCCTTTTTTGTGCTCATACGACCTCCGCGCTTATTTCGCCGTCTTTAAGCCGCATCTCGATACGGTCTCTCGGCTTTACATCGCGCACGCTTTTAATAATGGTACGGTTTTTACGCACAATGGCATATCCGCGTTCCAAAACCGCCATGGGGCTGAAACTTTTGATAAGCCGCGTAAAACCGTCGGTGTTTGACTGGTGCATTATAATGCGCTCGGAAAAAAACCGCAACCGAAACAGTAGCCGCTGCTCAAGGGTATGGAACCGATGTGAGCGTTCATGCATCATTCCGTCAAGCTCTGCAACACGCGCATCAACTCCCGCAGCCGCGTCCGCCAGCGCAGCGGAAAGCGCGGTGTCCATTGTGCGTGCGCGCGCGGCGATACGCTCGGCCACATCCGCCCGATGCGGCACAATGAGCTCGGCTGCGTTGGACGGCGTGGACGCGCGCACATCAGCGACAAAATCTGCGATGGTTTCGTCCTGCTCATGCCCCACGCCGCACACCACCGGCACGGGCGCGCCAAACACCGCGTATGCCACCTCGCGCGAGTTGAACGCGGCAAGGTCTTCCCACGACCCGCCGCCGCGAATAAGTACCAGCAGATCCAGGGAAAGTTTTTTCTGGTGCTCCGTAAAATATGAAAATGCGTCCACGACACTTTTGACCGCATCGTTTCCCTGCACTTGTGTATGGTGAAAATAAATTTCTATGCCGCCAAACCGCTCGCGCAGCACTTTCACAAAATCGCCGTACGCGGCCGACTCGCGCGACGCGACAAGCCCGATGCGGCGCGGAAATTCCGGCAGGGTGCGCTTGCGTTCTGGCGCAAACAAACCTTCTTTCGCGAGTTCCTGTTTCAAAAGTTCATACGCCCGTTTGAGCGCACCCTCACCCGCCGGTTCCACCCAATCCACCGTCATGCTGAATTTGCCGCTTTTTGCATAGATCCCTGGCCTGCCGTACAGCCGCACCCGCATGCCGTCCTCCAGCGGGATCTTTAACTTGTAGACAGTACTAAAACACTCCAATACTGCCCCTTCATCTTTCAATTTGAAAAAGATCCACTTTCCCTGATTTATTTTGTACTCCGCGATCTCCCCTTCCACCACCGCGTCATAAGCGAAAAGAGCATCGTTGAGATGCTCCACATACTCCGCCACAGAAAATATTTTAAGATTGACCATTACTACTGTGGATTTGCCTCGATCGTCCCCTGTACCGTTTCCGAAAACTTCACCGTTGTAAGAATGTCGCGCCAGTATCGTTCCGCCTTCACTTTACGGCTTTGGACGGTGAATAATTCCAGACGGAAGAACCGGTCCTGAAATTTCAGATTGTCCGCGCGGAAAACAACAGTCTGTGATTTTCCATTTTCCCACACCCGTTCTTTCCCCGTCACGCCACCGATCGTCACTTCTTTTTCAGATGTGAGCGTGCCGTCCACTTTGTAATCGTTCAGCTTCATGTCGGAGGATGCAACAAACACGATGGTATCCTCCGGACTCATCAACTGCACCGAAATAAGGTCACCGGACGCCGGAATATCGTTGGTGATCCAGGCGCTCGGATAAAAAAAGCCAATACTCCCCTTGGCATACTTTGCCTGTTGCGCCACTCCAGGGTGCTGCAGCGCCGACGGAGGAACGCTCGCTTTTCTATTCAGCGCGACAATAGCATACACCCCCGCAACGACCAGCGCCGCAAGGAAAACGATGAGAATAATAAGAAAATGCCGCCGCTCCATATATAAACTATACCATACCCTTCAAAAACTGTCCTGTATAACTTTGCTTCACGCGCACAATATCGCGGGGGGCACCCTCCGCAACCAGTTCTCCGCCTTTGTCGCCGCCCTCGGGGCCAAGATCTATGACCCAGTCGCTTGCGACAATGACGTCAAGATTGTGCTCCACCACCAGCACCGTGTTCCCCTTGTTGACGAGCCGCCGCAACACCACCAGAAGCTTTGCAACATCATCGCAATGCAAACCCGTCGTCGGCTCATCCAGGATGTAGAGCGTCGCGCCGGTTGCGCGACGCGACAACTCGTCGGCAAGCTTGATGCGCTGGGCTTCGCCGCCCGACAGCGTCGTTGCGGGCTGTCCGAGCTTCACATAGGAAAGCCCCACTTCCACGAGCGTCGCCAAGATGCTTTTGAGCTGCGGAATGTCTTTGAAAAACGGGAGTGCTTCACCGATGCTCATGTCAAGCACCTGCGCAATATTCCTTCCCTTAAACTCTACCTCGAGTGCCTCTTTATTGAACCGCGTGCCGTGGCATTCCTCACACTCAACATAAATGTCCGGTAGGAAATGCATCTCTATCTTTTTCTGCCCCTGCCCTTCACATACCTCGCATCGCCCGCCTTTGACGTTGAAACTGAACCGCCCCGGCTTGTAGCCGCGGATCTTGGCCTCCTGCGTCTGCGCGAACAGGTCGCGCACCACCGTAAACGCGCCGGTGTACGTTGCGGGGTTGGAACGCGGCGTGCGCCCGATGGGTGACTGGTCGATATGGATCACTTTGTTGATATGCTCCGTTCCCGTGACCGCCTCGTGCTGTCCCGGCTTTTCTTTTGCCTGATAGAATTTGTGCGCGAGCGAGCGAGCCAGAATATCGTCCATGAGCGTGCTCTTGCCCGAGCCGGACACGCCGGTGATGCATACCATGCGTGAAAGCGGGATGCGCACTGTGATGTTCTTGAGGTTATTTTCCGCCGCCTTTTTTATCTCCAAATATTTCCCATCCCGTTCCTTCTCCACAGCGGTCTTGATGGTGATGCTTTCGCGCGCCGCGTCTTTTTTCCCCGAAAGATACAACCCGGTAACGCTTTTTGAGCGCAGCATCTCGGCGGGCGTACCGGTAAACACAATGGTTCCGCCGTCCTTGCCCGCGCCGGGGCCGATCTCCACCAGCCAGTCCGCCGCACGCATCGTATCCTTATCGTGCTCCACCACGATGACCGTATTCCCGAGGTCGCGCAGGTCTTTGAGCGTCTTAATGAGCCGCGCGCTGTCGCGCGGATGGAGCCCGATGGACGGCTCATCCAAAATATACAACACCCCCACCAGCCGCGAGCCGATCTGGGTCGCCAAACGGATGCGCTGGGCTTCGCCGCCCGACAGCGTTTCGGACTCACGATCGAGCGATAAATAACTCAACCCAACATCTTCCAAAAACTGCAGCCGGTTTGCAATCTCTTTGATGACCTGCGCGGCGATCGCCTGCTCTTTGTTCGTCAATGTTACCGCTGTAAAGAACTTCCGGCACTCGGCAATGGAGAACGCAGAAACTTCGGCAATGTTTTTCCCCGAAAACAGCACCGCCAACATTTCTTTTTTCAGACGCCTCCCCTCACACACGGTACAGCGGTGCACTACCATGTACTTTTCTATTTCTCCGCGTATCCAGTCCGAGTCGGTCTCGCGCCATCGCCGTTCAAGATTATTTGCGACGCCCTCGAATGCTCCTGTGCCGTACAATAGTGCATGCACCGCATCTTTGGGCATATCTTTGATCGGCGTGCGAAGCGAAAACCCGATGTCGCGCGCGGCGTCTTCCACCGCCAACCACCCCCACCCGTAACTTCCCGGCTGTAAGAACGAGATGGCTCCTTCAGCGATGCTTAAGCGTGGGTTGGGAATCAAAAGCTGCGGGTCAACTTTCATTTTCTTCCCCAGACCGGAACAGGCCTCGCACGCGCCATGCGGACTGTTGAAAGAAAAACTGCGGGGTTCTATCTCGGAGATAGAAATATTACATGCGGAACAGGCAAACAGTTCCGAAAATAATATGTCCGGCTCCGCGGGAACCGAAACCACCATAAGTCCTTCCCCGATGCGCAGCGCGGTTTCTACGGAATCGGCAAGCCGCGCGCGGTCCATGCGCGCCTCAATCACGAGGCGGTCAATGACGGCCTCGATACCGTGCTTTTTATTTTTATCCAGCCGCAACCCCGTGGCATCTTCCAATAACAACATTTCCCCGTCCACGCGCACGCGCGCGTATCCCGCGCGGGCAATGTGCGCGAAGATATGCTGATGCTCTCCTTTTTTGTCCCGCACGAGCGGCGCAAGGACATTCACCTCTGCTCCGCTTTTGAGCGCCAGGATCCGGTCAACGATCTGCGTCGCCGTTTGCCGTGCGATGGACTTGCCGCAATTGGGACAGTGCGGGTGCCCGATGCGCGCGAACAGCAAACGAAGATAGTCATAAATTTCCGTGATAGTGCCGACCGTGGAACGTGGATTTGCCGACACGCTCTTTTGGTCTATGGAAATGGCGGGAGAAAGCCCTTCAATATTGTCCACGTCGGGCTTGTCCATGAGCCCCAAGAACTGGCGGGCGTAGGACGAGAGCGATTCCACATACCGCCGCTGGCCTTCGGCATACAGCGTATCGAACGCAAGCGACGATTTGCCGGAGCCGGAAAGCACCGTAATAACGATAAGCTTATTGCGCGGCAACTCAAGTTTGATGTTCTTGAGGTTGTGCACCCGCGCGCCCGTGATAACTATTTTCCCGTGTTGAAAGATATCCCCTTTCGCCATGTTGATTGGCAATTATACACCCCTTTGGAACAAAAGGAAAGCCCTGGGGTAAACGGGGGCTTTCAAACCAGAAAGATCAAAGGAAAAGCTATTTCTCTTCTCCATCCATCCTCGACAGTTTTTGAAATGTATGCTATATTAAAAAAAGCAATCGGTACGATCACCGACTTAAAAAGGAGGGGGGACGATGGGCAAAAGGAAGCGATATACGGTCCGCAACCGATCAACCAGGTATCAACTCAAAGATGATCGATGGCGGCGGTGGCAGGTAAAAGTAACCGCAACAGGAGAGAAAATCGGGCATCCTGTTGAAGCGGTGAGCGCGGCACAAGCGGTATTCAAACGAGCAAAAGAGATAAAAAAAATCTCACCAAGCTCGGTAACAGCCGAGCCTCTTGGTTCTGTTTTCAAACCGGAAAAGGAACCGTATATCCAAACTCAATTTCCCTTTCCACAACAACTAAAAAAAATTAGGGATCAGTCGCATGACTGATCCTTTTTTTTGTATACCACGGAACATCACTCCTACACCTGTTTTCTTTTTCTTCGCGCCACTTTGAGCCGCGCGAGCGCATGTGCCAGTGCCGCTTTCACGTCGGCGACGTCTTCCGTTTCTGTTTTTTGCGCCAAAATCTGCTCGGCGCGCTTGCGCGCTTCCTCTGCAGAAACCACATCCACTTCTTCAGCGCGTTCCGCCGCATCCGCCATAATAATGACGGTACTGCCGGGGCTTACTTCCACAAACCCGCCAGCAACCGCCATCGTCGTTTCCTCCTTTCCTTTCCGGATGGTCATCTCGCCCGCACGCAACACACTCACCAATGGCATGTGGTTTGGCAATATGGTGATTTCCCCGGTGGTCGTGTCCACCGTCAGCGAATCGATTTTATCCTGATATGCCACCTTTTCCGGCGTAACGATCTCAAAATGAATCATGATAAATAAAGTTCTTATAGTAAGAGTATATCCTACAAAAATACACTCGCATATCCCCGGAAAAATATCAATAGTTCAACTGAAAAAGAAAAAGATGTTCGGTTATCAACGTAACCGAACATCTTTGATTTTAACTATGGACCTTACATAACATATTCTTTTACTTCAGTTGTCCGTTGGGGCTGCATTTGGTTTTTTAAATAACGGATAAAACGTTCTGCTTTGCGTCGTGCGTGAGCACCACATGTGAACAAATCAATATGCATGAAACGCTCCTTGGAGAATAGGTGGATAATTATATGCGATTCCCTAAGGATTACAGCAACCGTAATCTCCTTTTCAAAACGATACGATTGCATGCTCACTATATGCAGTGCGCTAAAACGAATACCATCTTTTACAATCTTCCGAACTTTTCGCTCTGAAAAAACAATATCAAAATCATGTAACTCAAAAAAACAAACGGACATAATGAAGCCGAGATATTTCTTCATGACATCCTCCTTTTTTGTAAAGGTCCTGCTCTATTTCACTTCATCAATGCTCCCCTTCATATAAAACGCCTGCTCGGACTTGGCGTCGTGCTCGCCCGCGAGAATTTCTTTGAAACCGCGGATGGTGTCTTTCAAAGACACATATTTCCCGACCTGACCGGTGAAATTTTCTGCGACAAAGAACGGCTGACTGAAAAAGCGCTGAATCTTCCGCGCGCGGGCGACCGTTTTTTTATCCTCTTCCGAAAGTTCTTCCATGCCCAAGATGGCGATGATATCTTGTAAGTCTTTGTACCGCTGCAGCACTTTCTGCACGCCGCGCGCCACTTCGTAGTGTTCGGCGCCAACAAAGCGCGGATCCATGATGGTGGACGTAGAGTCCAGCGGGTCAACGGCCGGGTAAATACCGAGCTCGGTGAGCGCGCGCGTGAGCACCACCGTGGAATCCAGATGCGCGAATGTGGTCGCGGGTGCCGGGTCGGTGAGGTCGTCGGCCGGCACATACACCGCCTGCACCGAGGTGATAGAACCTTTTTTGGTGGAGGTGATGCGCTCCTGCAAAGTACTCATTTCTTCGGCAAGCGTGGACTGGTATCCCACCGCCGACGGAATGCGTCCCAACAGCGCCGACACCTCGCTCCCGGCCTGTGTGAAACGGAAAATATTATCGATGAACAGTAAAACGTCCTTGTTCTCATAATCGCGGAAATATTCCGCCATGGTGAGCGCGGTAAGCCCGACCCGCAGGCGCGCACCGGGCGGCTCGTTCATCTGCCCGAACACCAGCGTGGTTTTGTCCAACACGCCCGATTCTTCCATTTCGCGGTACAGCTCGTTCCCCTCGCGCGTACGCTCGCCCACGCCCGCAAACACGGAAAACCCGCCGTGCTCCTGCGCGATGTTGCGGATAAGCTCCATGACAATAACCGTCTTGCCCACACCCGCCCCGCCAAACAGCCCAACCTTCCCGCCTTTCATGAAGGGGCAGATAAGGTCAATAACCTTGATACCGGTCTCAAAAATTTCTGCCTTGGTCGGGTGGTCGGTGTATGCGGGCGGCATGCGATGAATGGGAAGCGTTGTTTTTGCCGACACCTTCCCCTTGCCGTCGATCGCCTCGCCCGTAACAGAAAACATGCGTCCCAACGCGTCTTTCCCCACCGGCACTGAAATAGGCGCGCCCAGCGCAGAAACTTCATCGCCGCGCTTAAGCCCGTCGGTCGAGGTCATGGCGACCGTGCGCACAACGCCCGACCCTAAATGCTGCTGGGTTTCGAGTACAATATCCTTACTGCCGACTCTTGCCATAAGTGCATCGTAAATTGCCGGCGGTTTTTCTTCAAAATGCACGTCCACCACGGGTCCGATAATTTGTCTGATAGTTCCAATGTTTGCCATATCACTTGTTATACTCAATCACGGGTAAAAAATCAAATGCTAAAGAATATGCGGCCTATCGCCGATCGGCTGGAATTTGAACCTATCCAGCTTCTCGTCCAGTATATCTTCCAGTTCCAGCGCACGCTTGAACTCCTTTTCCAGCTGTCCAAAATTCTGCACGCGGCCGGCGGAAAAAATAAGCATTTCCTGATTCACAAATTCGATGTCGTGAGGGAAATCGTTGTCCAGCAGTTTTGCGAGAACGGCAGGGGTAAACATTTCCAGCGCTTCTATCTCATATTCTCGTGGCGCCGACAGCACAAATTTCTTTTCAAACTCCGCGGGGAGCGAGATGTGTTCTCCCACGCTCACGCCATATGCGTTTTGCGTGCGGTTCAGATACACGTGGGGAAAACGTCCGAGAAATAAAAACGCAAAGACCGTGTAGTAGTAGGTGTGCTTGTTCCTGCCGGAACCGATACTGAACTCGTAGTTGAAAATCCTGAACTTCCTATCCTCCGCGTTCCCTTCGATACAATGAGAAATGCTCCTTCCCTTCCCCTGCCGGAACATAATGCCGGACTCCTGGGAAGGATCACTATGGTGCGTGTAGCGCCAGCCGTTCACATCCGCAAACTGTTTCCAGAACGATGTTCGCGCCTTGTTATAGACACTGACGACATAGAACACCACGATCAGGAACGGGGCGAACACCACGTCGCTCCACCCCACCCACGACCCCAATCCCATCGTCAGTACTAAGGCAAGTGCCGCCAAACCCCAAAACTTCGGGCTAGCGATGATCGCATTCCAAACCTCCCGACGAATATCCGTAATGATCGGCTGCAGCATTTATCCTTCAAGCGCCGCCTTGCCGGCGGAAATTTCCGCAACTTCGCGGGTGATGAATGCCTGACGGTTCTGGTTCATCACGAGCGTCAGGTCGGCAATGAGGTCGGTAATATTGTCCGTCGCATTTTTCATCGCGACCATGCGCGCGCTGTGTTCGGACGCCACATGCTCAAGCATTGCCTGGTAGAGCTGCGTTTCGATGATACGCTTAAGCAGAGCATCAAGCACCTCTTCCGGCGATGGTTCAAACGTATAGAGCGCGGCACCACCTCGCGTGCGCATTGTTTCCGCTTCCGCTTTGAGCATCTCTACACTCACCGGCAAAAGCTGGCGCACGATGGGTTCTTGCGAGAGCGTATCCTTGCAATTGCTGTATACTACCGAAACCCGATCCACCGCGCCGGAAATAAAATCGTTCGTGATCGTCTCGGCAAGCGGCCGCGTGCTCGCGGCACTTGGTTTTGCGGGAACAGAACCGAAATCGGCCTGCAAGGAAAAACCTGCGCGCACGAGCGTTTCCCTTCCTTTTCTTCCCATCGTATATAAAAAAGTGCGCTTCGGCTCCATGCCGGATGATGCGGCCGATGCAAGCGCCGCGTGCGCCAGCTTGGTGTTCAAGCTCCCGCACAGGCCGCGGTCGGACGAAACAACCACATAGCCGACGGTATGGAGCGGCCGTTCTTTCAAAAGCACCGGGGTCGGCTGGCCAACATGTCCCCGTAGGTTTGCGGCGAGCTCCCAGGCAAGCGCCGCAAAGCGCCGGCTCACGCGAGCCGCGTGCTGCGCATGCCTCATTTTCACCGCGGAAATCTTCTCCATCGCTTTTGTGATCTGCTTGGTGTTCTTGATGGATTTTATCCTCCGGCGGAGTACGGTGGTCGATGGCATAGTTATATATTCACGCGCTGATACTCTTCAAGCGCCGCTCGTATGGTGTTCTCCACTTCTGGCGCCAATTCTTTCTTCTCCGCGATCAACTGCAACAATTCTTTCTGTGAGGCAGTCAAATATGAAACCAACCCCTCCTTCCACGCGGCAATTTTTTCCGGAGTGATTTCGTCCATGAACCCGTTCGCGAGCGCCCACAAAAGCACCGCCTGGAACTCGAACCCAAGCGGCTGGTACTGCCCTTGTTTGAGCATTTCGATAGCTCTCTTTCCCTTCTCCAATTGCTTGCGGGTCTCCGCGTCCAAGTCGGAAGAAAACTGTGCGAAGGCGGCAAGCTCGTGGTACTGCGCAAGGTTTAACCGCAATGATCCTGCGACTTT